>DYNA01000046.1 GCA_020721325.1 Paludibacter propionicigenes | reverse complement strand
TAATTTAACATATTTATGTATATAGATTGGTGTATTGTATATACCCCAGATTTTTCAATTATAAAATCTTCGGAGTTTTCAGCAATATAAGTAATTTATCGGAAATACTTATTGTATTTAAGGCATTTCCGGTAAATGATGCTTTGCATAAGAACGAAGCTTTTTCTCGTATGCGCCGAAAAACAAAAACCCTCGAACTCTATTTAATTTTAGATTACGAGCGCATAATGCAAGGCACAGACCCCGAAAACCTCCAACACATTAAAGAAGTTTTCTTAAAAGGTTGCGAAACATTTTTAAAACCGTTGAAAGATTTTAAATGGAATGAATTTATACAAAAAATAAACGAAACAATTTTAAAAACGTAGAGACGCACGGCCGTGCGTCTCTACAATATACCATTCATCGTTAATCGTCAAAAAAAAACACTTTCCATCGTCCCGATTAGGGACATGGAAACGTGTTTTTTTCAAATTCCACCACAGCTAATACTTTTTTTAATTCAATAAGAGGTCTTATTTTGGGGGTGTTATGGACATGTTTATTACCATCCTTGCCTAAGTCTTCGCAATTCTTCTGCTAGTTCTCGTATTTCCCAATCTCTTCGGCTATCATCTGGTATCGAAGCGATAAATATTAATATTACTCGTAAAATTAATAAAGCTATATAAAATAAAACTATCATTACAATTATTGATGCAACAAACCAGCCAATAGCTAAATAACCTAATCCAAGCACAATCATGAGTAGCGAACGTGTTATTAAAACATGCCCTCGAAAATTTGCGAAATTCAGAATTATTAATACTAATGTTGGAATTGCCCAAAGAATAATGATGTATAGCCAGTATTCATTATAAACTGAGGTTATTTTTGCCATTTCAGTAATAGGTGAGAATCTTGATATTAAACCCGAAATAACCGCATGAGAAAAACCAAGTATCATACCTATTACAAACATAACTTTGAAATACCAATTATAAATAATTTCATAAGAAAATCTTGCATAGCCTTTATAATTTCGGTGATTAGAACAAAAGGCATTTTCATATTTTGGAAGTTCGAATAAAAGTAAAACGGAAAGTGCAGATATTACAGAAATAGCAATATTCCATATTAGGCTATACGTGAATGCAAAATCAGAAAAATTGCTTAATAACTCATCCTTCTGAACTAACATTATTATCGCCAATGTTGTAAACAAAATAAACATTAAGCTAAATGTAACTATTGTTACAAGGTTTCTGGCTTGTTTTAGCCAGTCTAAAATTTGCCCGAAAGCTCTGATAAGAAATTTAAACATATTTTTATTGTTTGTAAACCACTTTGGGTTTTATGTTAATATTTAATTTAACTGAACTTATTCCTACACTATTTAAGTCATATATCACACCATTGCTAATTTTTTTGATATGCTCTTTATAATATGGCAATTTTTGAACATCTGAATATTCTGTCATTTCATGCAAACTTACATCAAAATTTTCAATAAAAATATTCACTGTTTTTAATTGGATATCATATTCGAATAAAAGAAATCGCAGTAATTCGTTGTATATTTTATGTAACTCATGTTTAAGTTCCGGTTTTTGATGAAAAATCCTAACTATTTCTAATGTCTCAGGATACTTGATGTTACTATAAGAATATAACGATGACAGTAAATTTATAGTCAAACCAAGATTTGGTTTTATGAAATTTTCAAAAAACACTTTTTTATTTATATCATGTAAATTTATTGCAAGTTCTTTTTTCAGAGAATTCACATCAACAAGTCTGTTTATTGTTTTTTGTATTGCACTAATATCAAATAATAGAAACTTATAATCAGGATATTCTATAAACCTTTTATAAAATTCCTTAAAATCAACATCGAATACTTCCAAAAAAATATAAAAATTTTTCATATATGACGGAAGTTCCTGGTGCGAGATAATTTCTTTCATATTTTCAAAAACATTTCTATACTTGCTGTTGTTTTTGAGTTCATTAAATTTTTGATAAGAATAAAGTGTATCTTGGAAATTATCAAGTCCAAGAAAAACAGCATATTCTTTATATTTTTCAACAACATGAGTTGCGTCTGCAATATTGTCAATTTGTAAGGGCTTTAATATTATTTGTTTATATTGTAGTACTTTATTATTTGCCTCATCAATTTGTTGCTGATAATTTTGAGCTAATTGTTTCTTTTCAGATAACACATCTGACACTTCGTTAGCTTTGTGATTTATTAATTTATCAATAGAATTAATGATATTTTCAGATTCAGGGATGTCATATTTGTCTTGCAATTCTTCGATTGTTCTAATATTTGTTTTGATGTTGTTTAATGCAATTTCATCGTAAATATCAACTATACCAAGTGAATTTAATATTTCAATATGTTTTTTTAATTGATTTTCATACTTCTTATTACTATTTACAGTGTCTGAAATAGATTTAATTATTAACCTATGCCAAGCTATCGTATTTGTATCAATTGACAATTGCTCACATGCATCTTTTAGCTTTTTCTCATATTCTAAATATAAATCAATTTTTTTTGTATTATTTTCATCTTTTAGAGAAAGTGGTATTATTATATTTCTGCTTATACGTTCTGCATAATCCTTAAATTCGTCAATGGTATTTTGCAAAGTTTCTTTAAGTTTGGTACTATCCTTTATTTCGAGAATTTTCCCCAACTCTTGGGTTTGAGATTCAATTTCAAGGTAATAATTTACTTTTTTCGTATCATCAATATCATTAAATTTCAACTTATTAAAAATATTCTTCGTTTTTTCGACATATCTTTTTACATCTACATCAATTTCCTCTATTTTTTTTGTACCAAGTGCTTCTGTTATATTTTTAGCCTTAATATTGAAATTTTTATAAAATTCGACCTTGTCGGTATCTGAGATATCTTCAAAATCCAATGGATTTAAAATGTTTTTTATTACATTTAATTTATGCAAATCTAAATTATGAAAGTCATTAATTTTATTATTAAGAGTAGTTAAATCTGAAATGCTATATTTTTCAAATAACTTATCAGCAATATCTCTTTTAGGTTTATTATTTGCTATTTCGTTTTTTAAACGTGTGTTTTCAGTTGATAGCTGATTATTTTGCCCTGCAAGTTTAGAATAATTATTATTCAATTCCTCTTTAGCTTTTTTAAGTTTTGATATTTCATGTTGGACAACTTCAAGTTTTAGCTTTTCATCTCTATATAATTTTTCATAATCTGTTGCTACTTCACTTGGCGAAGTAATAAACGATTTGCCTGTGCTTATATCCCGAAATGCTTCATCGCATCTCTTATTTTTAAAGTCCCGTAAAAGCTCCTGAGTAATAGATTTTGCATCACCCAGTTTCTTAAACATCTCTAATTCTTTCTGATATTTGTCTTTTATATTTGTATTCATAGTGGTAAATTTTATTCGTTTGTAAATGAGTTAATTTTTGTAATAAGTCTATCGTACACATTTAATTTTTTAAAAATTTCATGTACAAATACCAACTTTTTTTGATTCTCCTGATTGTTAAACTCTTTTTTATCCATTTCACTCAAACTATTATAAAAATTCATAATTTTCATAATAACATCATTTATAAACTCTTTATTATAAAACTCTGTGAATAATTCTATGCTGGTTATTTCTTTTAATTCTTTCAATTTATTACTATCAACAACGAAATCATAATTTACAAAATTATATTTAGTATTACGTTTGATAAAAACATCAATTTTTGAACAATCAATCTCTTCGTTATTACTTAATTTCACTATCTTTGTAATGAAATTTTCAGACTCTTCGACTATATTTCTCTTGCATATCTCAATTTTTTCATCAATATCTTTATCTCTATTTTGTATTTCTGTAAAAGTATCGTAGGCAATATCCCAATTTTTGCTTTCATAGTTAGTTTCTCCCTTTTCAATTAATGAATTTCTCTTTTGTATTGTATCAAATTTGATTTCAAATGCTTCTTCTGAAAGAGCCAATATATCTTTTTTAAATTTTTTTAGAATCTCAATTACGTCCTTATTATTCTTATTATTACTGATTGTTTCTAATTGCTTTTTCACATTTTCATTTGTATTATTTGAATATTTTGCAATTGTTTCAATAATTTTATTCGTTTTGAACTTGGATAAAAATGAATCGAATTTCTGTCTATTGTCAATAAAAAAATACAAGTTCTCAACAATATTATCATTGTATTTTTTTATAAAATCAATAGCAACCTTGTTTAAATTCTCTTTATCAAAGTAACTTAATGTTTCGTTTAATTTGTAATTTTTGGGATTTAATTCTGTTGATTTGATAATATTCTGACAGTTTTCAAAGCTTGTACTGAAATTATTTTTTAAATCCAATTTTTCAAGCTCTTCCGAGAGCTTCAAAGTTTCTGGTGTGGCTTCAAAAAATTGCAAGTTACTGTTTGCAACTCGAATCATTTCCGCAATATTTTCAGTTTTCTGATGATATTCTGGTTTTGATAAATTTTTTATGTATTCTTTCTTTTCTTCAAAGTTTAATAAAGATTGATAATTCGTTATTGTATCAATCTTCTTTTTAATATTTATTCTCTCATCTTCGCTTATTTTTTTACATTCTAATCCATAATATTTATTGATAATTCCATTAAAATCTTTGTATAATAGTTCTAACGTCTTTTCAATTTCTTTTTCGAGTTTGTTCTCAATATCTTTTATTGCATCCAGGCTATCCTTATTAAATGGTTTATATTTTAGAGCTTTTTTAAATAAATCCAATTTTTTCTCTATATCATGTTCTTGCGTTGTATTTGCTACATCCACTAAATATTTATAATAAGTTTCCTTTGTTTTTGCAATTCCATCTTTTGCTTTTTTATATTTTGGCAGTATTTTATATGCATTTTCATAGAATTCCAATTTTTTAGGTAATTCATTTTTTTTTTCATCAGAAATAGCCTCAGCTTTTTTTATTTCTTGCCAATACTTTTGATAATTTTTAATTCTTTTTCTGAAAATAAAAAACAGGACTATGAAAAATAAAATAACTACAATTATTATTGAAACAATCAGATTATTTTTAATGAAAGCAAATAAACTCGATAGAATATTACTCGAATCCCTCTTTATAATCAAAAGATTTTTCCCATCGTATGTCAATATTATAGAATCTTGTCCTTCTGTATGTTGAAAACTCAATAAGACGGAATCTTTTAAAGATAGGATGTTGTCTGCTTTTATTAACTTTGAGTTTATGGTAAAATTTGATTGTTTGACGAAAATATCAAGGGAGTCAGCGTATTCAATGATATTTCTTTCTAAAAGTTGAGAGTATATTGTATCGTTTTTTAACAAACCCAATTTTATTATTGCATTCAATAAAGAAGTTGTATCACTAAATAAAGAGTCCAATAGTAAAGTTTTACTATTGGAGTAATTCGAATGTAAGATTTCTTTTTTCAACAGTTCGAAAAAAATACTATTTACTTTTAAATAGTTATTATTTTCCTCAACAGAAGCAATGTTCTTTAATAAAAACAAGGAATAAATTGTATCTGTTTCTAAAAGCCCTTTATTTATTATATAAGGGACAATATCATCTTTTTTTGAAAATTCAAAAGCTAATAGTTGAGGTTTTAAACGATCAATAACCATTTTTTTTATTGAGTCAGTTGAGTAATAGCTTGCAGTTGAATTAAAAAATACTTCATTAATTCGATACTTTGTTGGTAAAGTAAACGATGTATCTAAAACAAGCAAAAGATTATCATTGTTACTTATAGAAATAGTTTTCGTTTGTTCCGGATAAATGATGAATTTTTGTTGCTGACTGTATCCGATGATACTGCTGAAAAGTAAAAATGCTGTTATAATATATTTCATGATTTCAATTTTTTTATGATAAATAGGGCCAAACACTATATTTAAAGGTTTTATTTTCAGTTAATTTATTCAGTTTCGACATTTCCAATTTTGTTGCCTCAACACCGCTACTTGGTATTGTGCATTTCAAAATTATCTGGGTGTATTCATTGTATTTGTTTTTCATTTTATGTTTTATAAAATTCGCCATATCTTCTTTCTTTGAAAACGCCATATTTTTGTCAATATCTTGAAAACAATTGATAACTTCATCAGGCAAATTATTGTTTCTTAGTTGATTAATAAAGTCAAAAGGAATTTTATAAATTAATTCGTTATAAATATAAAAATGTAATTCATCGTTTGAATCTATTTCAATACCTATTCCGGCTTTTATATTTTTAGCATATTTAGCAACACTGTATGATTGAATCTTCGTGTAGTATTCCTGTCGCTCGTTTTTTATATACTGCTGTGGATTTGCAACATAAGTTTGTATCAACTGAAAATTGGTAACTTCATGAAAATCAAAATTCACATACTCCAAATATCTATAAAGCCAGAACCCATTTTTTACATCCGGTTTATTGATTAGTGGCGACATACCCGGATACAATAAAGGCAAAAATTCCCATTCATATTTTCGTTTGTACAAAACACCGTAAATTGCATTTAGGTTGTCACTTTGAATTGCAAAATCAGACCTTCCGCTATTAAGTTGCATAGCGTAGTACAATGCTCCTTTGGTTACAATTGTTTTTAATTCGTCTTCATTCTCGCCTGCAAAAGTAGGGAACTCGATATTGTTCTGATTCTTCCAATGTTTACTGCCGTTTTTATCTATTGTTTCCAAACGTTGTCGCAATCCGGTAAGTTGAGACCCTCTTCCGGAAAGAATAATTTTATCTATCGGAAACGCATCTATATTACCTGAAACTGTCTTTATTTTAAACTTATAAACATTATAAAATTCATTCATCAACTCCAATGTGTTTTGCTCAATGTAATTTTGAATGGTGTCTGATTTTACTAATTCATTTAAATCTATATCGAAAGGGATTTCGATTATTTCTCTGATAAGTTCGGTTTCCTTTGAAACATAAATGATATTTTCACCGACATCTATTTTTTTTAGTCTCTCTTCTAAGATAAGTTTTTCATTATCAATGGCCTTTTTTATGTCCATTTCTTTTAAAGTTGTTTTACTTATACTTATGCTCTCCAATAAAGTAGTAAGTTTTTTTCCTTTCTCGTTTATTAATGATTCAAAAGTGTTCTCATTTTTGGTATTTAGTTTTTCATACAACTTTTGTCTAAGCTCTTTTACGAGTAAATGTAATGTATCCTTTTTTTGTTTCCACTCATTTTCAGAATTTTCTGATATGCTATTCTCAGCTAAAAGTTCTGATTTTTTATTCTCTAAATGTGTCAGACCAGCTTTTATTTGTTTTGTTGTTGAATTTTTTTGTAATTGAGCAAGCTCCTTTTTAATCACAGCAACATACTCTGTTTCATTATTAAGATGATTAATTATTATTGCAAGTTTTCGGTTTGTATCATTGCTTGAAAATTTAGCATTCTTAAAAAATGATTTTATAATGCTATCAACTTCGTTCTCAAATTTCTTTACTTTACCTTTTTCGTCTTCGATAAACTCTTCTAAATAAACCTCGTCTGTTACCTGTTTATTTAATTTGAGTTTCTCAAACAAAGATTCAGATTTCTCAAATACAAACTTTGCTTTATCAATAAATTTTTCAATAGATGAAGTTTTCGATAATTTGTATATTTCATTTAATTTTTCGTGGCTTTCATTTTTTATATCATTGATTGTTTTTTCAATGTCTTCAATACTTGTTCCTAATTTTTGTAACTCTTCCTTTCTTCTTTTATAATCAGTGTATTCAGCATATAAAGCAAGAGTGTTTTGTCTGTTATCGTAATCAACTTGCGAATTTTTTAATTCCTGAATATTTTTTACATTAAGTTTTTCAAGAATATTATATATTTCTGCTTCCTTATCTGAAATATTTTTCTCTAAATTTTCAATTTTTGTAATTTTCTTATTGATTTCATTAATCTCTGTATTAGATTTTCTAATAGCATCAAACACAGACTTATACTTCTCTAAATTGCTTTGAATATTTTTCAGTTCGGCAGTTTTATCAGTATAGTCTTTAAATAGTTCATTTACGTTATTGAATGAGTGTTGTGCTTGTGTGTAATCAACTATCTTTTTATAGTTCTCTCTAATAGTTACTTCTTCCTCTTGTCGCTCTATTGATTTTTGATACAAATTTGGTTTAATTATTTTCTTTACATAGTTTTTAAGTATAATACTATGCTCTCGCTCTATTTTATTGTTTCCATCGGTAAATAGTTTTGTCTTAAATTTATCTTTATTGAGTAGATAAATATGCTCTGCAATTAATCTGTCGAGATAATTCCCTGCTGTTGTTTTACCCGATTTTCCTATTATATTTATATTTGTTTTTTCATCTTTCCTTGTTATATAAAAATAAGTAATGTCGAGTGTTCCTGCTCCCATATCATACACTAATACATATTCCGGTTTGGCTTTATCATACTTATTACCGGCATAATACATAGCTACGGCATCAGACTCACTAATGAATTTAATGTGATTTTTGTCAAATTCGGGAAATTGCTGCAAAATTACATCTTCTTTAATATGCTTTATATGAAGAGGTGAAAATGTATTCGGATAGCTTAAAACAATCTTATTTAAAACAGACGTTAAACTATCTTCATTTTCAAGTTGTTGATGAACTTGTGGATAAACAAAGTCTCTAAAAATAGATTCGTAAGCATTTTGAAGTATTGTCGTTATTTTAATTTTACGTTTTACGTATTCATTTTCATCTTTATGTTTTACAAGTTTTTGCTCTTTAAAATTTGCGACTATTTTTTCATGTTTCTGTTTGTCACGAATTAAAGTATTTATCTCACTTTCACTAAGAAACTCATCTGTAGTCGTGTTCTGTTTCGTTAACAATTTTTTTAATTCGTAAATATAATCATTAAAAAAAACAAATTTTTTGTCTTTTAACCTGTTTAAATGGAACATCTGCCCGTTATATTCAGGTTTTGAAAGCTCTTTTTTCAGATTTTCATAAGGCAAAGTAAATTCGCCAATAAAATCATGTTTATACTTTTCATAAAAATGGTCTTTTAATATATTCCGTAATTTACTTTCGAATTGTTTTTGTGTATATTCATTATTCCCGAATTCTTCTTCTATCTTTTTTAGATAAATAGCAAACTCTTCATTCTTGCTTTCTTTTAATTTATTCAGTTTAGCGTATGAACCTGCATCATAAAAGTACAGTGTTTGCGTATAATATTCATAATCATCATAACCATCCAATTCATCTGTTCCGATTAATGATTTTAAATAAGGTAAAATATATTCAGTTTTGGCTTTTATCTGTGAAATGGTAGGTGAAATATTAACAATATTTCTTTTATACGTTTTGGCATCAAGTTCGCCTTGTTCGTTAAGCATGATAGTCGATGAAATCATATTTCCCAGAATCTCAGGTAAATTATTGCATTCTTCATTTTTCTTGTTCCCGTTATTTTTACATTCAATAAACGCATTAACTTGTTCTTCCGTTAAATCAAATTCCTCAATATTTTCTTTATGATATTTATAATACAATCCTTCTTTTGATGTTACAATTTTGTGCAAACTGCTATGTAAATCAAGAAGCATTTTTTTGTTATCAATTTGATAAATATCATCTGTGAAGGCTGCCACTATTGCCGAAGTTCCAAGGTCAAGAGCAAGCCATTTTTCACCAAGGTCTTTCGATATTGTAAAAAGAATACTCTGTTTTAGGTCTTTACCGTCATATTTATAAGTAATTTCACATTTTATTTTTGCTATATTATTGGGAATATCTTTTATTCTCTGATTGTGAAGTATAACAGTATAGCTATCAGCACCTTCATTGTTGAAATAATTAGCTTCCTTATAAATGTAATTTTTTGTATTTAAGTCTTTTTTATTGTCGATACTGCTATATATCGAAAAGATATCGTTAAACTGATAACGAGATTCAGGTAATATTTCGTTAATTTTTTGAGAAGCAACGGAAAAACTAAATTTTAAGTTTTTCACGATTATCGCTTTATTTGAACTATGTTTTTTGGCTTTGTTGCCAATTTGAAAATTTAAAAAACTAAGATCACCACTACTTTTATCCCATTCATATTTGTTTTCAATTTCAAATTCTACGTCGGGGACTAATTCTTTACCATTTACTACCGTAAGCAATTCGGAATAACTATCATTTCTAATTAATATAAAATTAAATTCTTGTTTTACAGGTTCTTTATCATTATTAAGTGATAAATCAAAGTTTATTGTTTTTTCTTTTTTATCTGGATTTCCTATTTTTAAAATATCGGCATATACAGGTATTATTGCAGTTGATTTACCGGGTAATGTAAGATTAATGCTTTTATCTTTGTTTTTTTCAAACTTGTAAAGCGGATGAATACATTTTGCCTTTTTAATTATCTGTTGTTCAAATATAGAATTCGTTGGTAAATTTAAAGCTTTTATCAATTCTTTTTCCGAAATATAATTATTTTCAAGTAAATTATTTTTTGCATTCTCAATGTATTCGTTTCTATAATTTTCTGAAATAAAATTAATAACATCACTATTTATTGTATAAATATAGGGTGTTTGAATTTCATCATTACCTAAAAATATCCGTTCATCGCTGATAATGATGTTTTTATGGTTGATGTTTTCTGCAAAGGCTTTTGTTGAACTGTTTGATAAAATCAGTTCACCTATTTTATATTTTCCGTATTCAGGTTTATCACTAAATTCTATACCTTTCGGAAATGTCGGTTTGAAATTACTTGCTGATAATTCAAACTTAGCTTGTTCTTTTTTTAGTTCAAAGTCGAACGAATAGTTTGCAAAGGTTTCTTTTGAATTTGGATATGCTTTGGATAAAACAGCAAATGACAAACGTTCTTTTTGACTGTTGCTGCGATTTTCGTTAAAATTATAAAAATCTTTGATTGCATTGTGGTTTAGTCCTATTTCAAATGATTTTATTGCAGTGCTTATGGGTAGTTCTGTAATTTTATTTACAGACACTTCGTTTTCTTTATACTCTGTTTTGTAAAGAATTAAATTTTCTTTATCAACTATTAAATTTTGGGGTATTTTATTGATATTTGTTTTAATTTCATGGTGTTTGTAATTCACTTTATATTTCCAAAATGGTAATATCCAAGTTTTTTTGTTTGTTACTATAATTTCTTTTTTATTACTTACGAGTTTAAAATTTGAGGAAGTATCATTAAAATCAATTTTTTCATCTCTTGGTTCTTCGTTTGCTTCACGTTCTATTCTTGCATTATAGCCCTTATCAATATTTCGCTTTAAGATTTTTATAAAAACAAGCCAGAAGAAGAACCAAAGAATGCCACCGAAAACAATATTCCAAAACC
The DNA here is from genome assembly GCA_020721325.1 of Paludibacter propionicigenes. GTDB lineage: Bacteria > Bacteroidota > Bacteroidia > Bacteroidales > JAIFNL01 > JAIFNL01. Next base: position 15,291 of record DYNA01000046.1, on the reverse strand, counting down.
AAACTGCTCTATATTGATTATCCTGAAACGTTAAAGTTGAGGCAATTTGATACATAACATTATTCATAGGAATTATACCCCAAATTTTAGCATTTTCCTCAAAAGTTATGTCTCCAAATTCATGTATTAATCCTTTTTTGCCTTGCATTTCGGAACCATAAGGATTTAATACAAATGAGTTGAAATACTCGTAATTTTTGTGTACCCAAAACTTAATATCACCACTTATTTTGCTTTCATCAGTTTCAAACGGTAATTCTAATTTAATTGTCAATTCATCGTTAATATCCTGATTAAAAATAGTGTCTATTAACACTTTACCGGTTTCATCTTTTAGAGTAATATTAAACTTTTTGATAATGTATTGTGAGTCAGCATCTTTATTTCGTCTTAAAGTTAAATTATAATAATAGCCATTTACCGTTTTATAAAATTTTAAATTTTTGTCAATATTTATAACAGATGTTATCTCAAAAGGCTTTGAATTAGGTCTTATTTCAGAAACTATCAAATTCATTATCTCCCCCAAAATAGTAGTATCATCATCAAAAATAAAATCAGATTTTAGTTTATCAATACTTTTTTTGACAAATGTAGTCATTGCTCCCTTATCATATACATATTGAAGTTCATCTGTATAATTAGCGAAATCTTTCCCAAATACTTCGTTTTTTGAAATTTGAAATAAAAAAATTCTGTTGATTAATATTTTAGAAATATTCTGGATTTGAAAATATTCTAAAAAAAGATTACGAGCTGTTTTGGGAAAACCCCAATGATGCCCAGAAATAACAGTAGTATTATTTATAGTTCCAACAATTGTATCAAAAATATTTTTATTTTTATAAGTTTTATACATGAAACCAAAATCCTGTGTGTTTTTTCGAAAATCGTAGTTTGTGTGAAAATAATCCTTGAAATCTTTTTTCTCTTTATGAAGACCGAAAGTTATAAAAGAAATATAATCACCATTATTTAATATTGTTTGCGAATTATTAATACAAATACTTTTAACATTATTCTTAATAAAATCAATAATTTCTTGTTTATCAGAATGCACCCCCCCATCAACCAAAATAATAATGTGGTCTCTCTGTATTGTATCAAATTGTGCATTAGATATTTTAAATGCAAACAATTGCATTGCTATTAAAATTGTCCCTAATAATATTTTTTGTTGTGTTTTCATTTCTGTTTATTTTCGCTATTTATCAAATTTTTTTTTGACTTATTTCTTTAATATTTATTCATGAGTCCGGTCTAAAAAGCCATCCAAAACGACGAGGTAGAGCATAACTGCCTTATTATCAATATTTTGCAAAACATGATTTACTTATCACAACTGCCTCATAAACAACAAGTTATAAATTACTGAGCGTTTGTGCGACCTTTTTAGACCGGACTCATTCATTGATAGAATTAAAATTGTTTTAGAAACTATCTTTTTCATATCAAACTAAATTTTACGTAATCAAAATTAGATTAGTAAATCTCACACAAAATTAGTTGATACTTTGGTATAATTGGCTAAACAAGCTTATATGCCGAACCATAATATGCTGATTTATTACAATATCCGAGTAATTTATCGATAGACCCAAAATTAATATAAAATAAATAAATTTCAATCATTTTATCAATATGAATGCCATTTTTTATGTAAAATATTGAAAATCAATTGCCTCGACCTTTAGGTCGGGGATAAATAAAAAGCAGTGAATTTCAGGGCTTTAGCCCTTTACATTTTGAAAAGTGTCGCACATATTGTTTTATAAATTTACTTATTATATAAATCAATCAAATGCTTAGTGATTATACCATAATTAAAATTCTGAGTTTCGCCATATCCTGCAAAATTAATTGCTATTAAGTTTCCTTTTTCATCAATAACGGGCGAACCACTTGACCCCGGAAGGGTTGGTATGCTATAAAGTATTTTTTTTCCATCAGTTTCTTGACTTACCGTACCCTGAGTTAATTGAACTTTTAAACCGGACTTTGTTGTTCCTATTCGTTTCCCATAATTGTAACCTATTAGATATATTTTCTGATTTATCTCCGGTAGCTCATTTTCGTCTTGTTCTGTAATATCAATAAAATCTGTTACATCATCAGGAATCTTTTGTGATTTTGTTTGAATAATTGCAACATCAATTTCCTCTTCTTCCGAAACAGCTAAGCTTATACAATCAATATAATCATCCTCATCGGTTACATGCGTTCCATCAAGAGCAATACCCAGTTTTATAGTCATTATATCAATATTTGCATTTGACTTATCAGTTGTAAGTAAGATATCAAACAATGAAATTTTTGCGGTTATTTGTTCTTTTTCATTAATGTAACTTTGCCTTTCCTGTTTAATTTTCTGCACAGCATACTCTTCTAATAGAGCAGCATTTTCACTTAAATAGTCATCATACGTTCTTATGTTTTTTTCAATTTCAAGCTTTTCATTTTCAAGCGAGATTTTACTAACACTCGCATCTTGTTTTATTCTACTTATTAGTTTTTCTTTTATTTCGTTAGTCAGCTTTGTTACAACATGTCTATTGGTTGCAATTTTACCATCCTTCGAAATAAAGAAACCTGTTCCGTAAGATGTTATTATATTTTCGGCAATTTCATCTTCCATATAAAATTCGTCTATTCCTCCGCTTTCACTGAAATCTTTAAAGTAATAAGTTTGCCCTGCCAAATTCATTTTATAAATGTAACTATGACGTATTAATACCACACTTTTTTTATACTGCTCAAACAATTCTCTAGGATTTTTTTTACCAAAAGAAAAAATATCTGTAAAAACAATTGTGGTAACCAAAGCTGCTATTAATAATACACTTCCGGCAATTACTAAAATACCTTTACCGGAAAATTTGTTGGGTCTGTATGGGCGTCTTCCATGTTTCATAATTATATATTTTTTTAAAGTTAAAAGTTAATATATTTTAGAACTTTGTTTACTATATTACTATAAGCAAATAAGCTAAACTGATTTATTATGTTTCATTTTCTATTTAAGTCTGACATTCAAACGTCTTAATATTAGATAATATAATCAATTCGAATCATTTGCTTAACAATCTGTTTTAATCTAACCCTTTTAAAAACATCCAATCTAATATTTCAGAAGCGTATTTCGTATTAATATTTGTAATGTTATTATTTTCATCAACACTCCCTACACTAAATGGAAAATATGCAATATTTGTTTTATGTTTCTTAGATTTTAAATATGCTGTGGTATTCGGCAAATTTAGTTTAGCAAAACTTTCTGCGTTTTCATACTTTTCGTTATCGGATATTATATCCCATTTAGCAGCAATCAATACAATAGGAACATTCAACCCCATACTTTCAGTTCTTAATAAAAATTGAAAAATTTTGTTATCGTCTTCATGTACAGTATTAGGTTCTGATATCAACATAATAATTCGTGAATTATCGAGTGCATTAAGAATTGAATTTGATATAGTGTTTTCTTGGTCACTTTCATTTATTATATCGAAAAAATTAAAATCCTCACCAGATATTTCAAAAAAAGTAAAATTGAAAGTTGCTTCATCTTGTCCAATGATTTCAAAACCTACGTCTATATTTAATAGTTCACCTTGTTTTGATTTTATAGGAAAATTCTTATTTTCAATACTTTCAAGCCAATTTTTAAATAAATACTTAAAACCTTTTTTGTCAGATAAATTAGCTTTTAATACTAAATCAGGTTTGTGTTTGATGGTATGTGCTAACATCGCAAGCACGGTTGATTTTCCCACATTTGACGATCCAAAAGGAAATATATAATTTGTGTTTTGCTTGAAATTATCTTCAATATTGTTAAAATTTCTGTTTAAAGCTTTGCTGTTTGAATTACCCGTAAAATTCTTTTCAATATTTATATTTAATATATACTTTGCTATTTGTTTATATTGTTTGGCAAGTGATTTTTCAGAAATTTCTTTTGTCTTTGAATTAAACAAAATTTGTTCACCAAACGACAAATCTCTCTTATAATCCAACAATATATTATCAAGATAGTCATTTACAAGGTTATTCGTGTATTTGCAGAATTCTTCAATAAAATATTCAAAAGTATCTTTAAAATATTTGTTCCAACTTCCTGTTTTTTCTTCAACAGATATATCTACTCGTGAAAAAATCGGCATTATTACAGGCTTGCGATATTCTTTTTCAACATAAAGTGAATTTTTAATATTATTTGCAACCCTCAAATTTCCTATAAAATTTTGTTTTGTTGGTGCAACTACAAGCACATTGACATCTGGAAATTGAATATTTACTATGCCAGAATAATCACTAATACCTGTTCTACTATCAATAAAAACATAATCATAATTTAAATCTTTTAAACTTTTTTTAAGTATTTCAATGTAGGTTGCACCATCAAATTTATTATAAAACTCTACCCAATTAAATGTATTTACTCTACTGCTGTATTCTTTGTAATCAGTATCAAAATTACCTGCTGTAACTAAATCTATTTGACCTTTATTTGCAGGGGTATTGCTCACATTTTTCACTATGCAACTATTATCAAAAATAGGTAGCTTGTTTTCATCAAGTTCATTAAAGGGTTTCATTATTTCAACAAATTCAGTAAAAATATCTATTACTCCTTTGCTTTTGATATTTTCTTTATTAAAAAAATAATGTAGCCCCGGCGCTTCTAAATCCCAGTCAATTACAAGTATTTTTTTGTTTTCAAAAAAACATAAATAGCTTGCAATGTTTACAAGTAGTTGAGTTCTTCCTACCCCGCCTTTATATGAATAAAATGAAATAATCATAGCGTCATTTTGTTATGGCGAAAATTCATTTGAAATTCGCTGTTAATTTTCCTATTAAACTCAATTTTTAAAAAATAGTGTGCAATATTTGCTATTTCGATTATTAGTTCGCCCAAATCTGTAATACATTTTTTTCTAAAATGCATTAGACCTATCTTACCTTTAAATTTAGCAAGGTAAATCTCATGATGATTGAAAACTGTTTTCTTAATATTCATTAGACGCTCATTTACACTTTCGGGTGAAATTACGATACAGCCGCCAATATGATAATCGTTAAAAACATTAGCTATAAATTTGTTTTCCAGAATATGCAAAGCGAAAATATCCAGTATCAAAATTGTTCTATTTTTAATATATTTCAAATCAGCCCAAGTATAATCATCTTCTATATTGATTGTTTCAAGAAAAAAAACACTGATTTCTGCTCTTAAACTCTGTGCACCTTCTTTCATTATTTCTAAAATTGTCTTATCGCCAAATGGCTTCCATTCTTCTATATTATTCCCATATTTTTCTGTATTTATCTTGTTATCAGCATCTATAAGAGCCTCCATTCTTTGAACTGTAGATGATAAAATTATAATATTGACAGTTTCTCTTGAATTATCATGCAATTCTTCGATGAAGTCATTTATCTGTTTTGAATTTTGATTGTTGATATTAATGGTTGAATTATCAATATCTTGGACAACGACATTTCCATTTCCATCAATTTTTATGTAATTTCCGTTTATAACAGCCATTTCTATTAATGCCAAAGTAAATGCTTGAAATTAGTTTATTGTTAATTTTATCGGCTCAACCGAGTTATCGGTCTGTCCGACTTCTTTTAAAGCATACATTTATAGTTACTTAAACCGATTTAACCGAACCAGTCCGATCTGATTTGATATTACTCCTTTATAACTCTAATTACAGCCTTTTTGATAATCTTCCAACCGCCACTTTCTTTTTTTACTTTTCCTTTTTTAAGCGTTTCTACTTTTTTTAGTTTATCTTTTGTATTGTTAAAATCATAATCTCCTTCACAGGCAGTAATTAAAAATTTCTCCGGCGATAAAAGAAAACGTAAAGCATCTACACTTTCTGGAATAAAGAACTCTCCCTCATCACCGAAAATATTAATTTGATATTGTGTGCGAAAAATATCATTAATTTTATCGGTGTCTGTAAAATAACCGTTCTTTGGTGCTTTAACGGTATATAACGTTTCTACAATTTCAGAATTTGTGAATTGAGTTTCTTCTATTACTGCTTCCTGCTTTTCCTCCTCTTTTTTTATTGTATCCTCTTGCTTCTGCTGTGAAATAATTTTCTGCTGTGTAACCTGCACCGCTTGTGTATTTTCAAGGGGTTTCCTATCTTCTTTAACCAATGGTTTGCGATTATACTGGTTATAATTTACTATTTCAACAAGTAATTCCTGTACTTCCACATTAAGCAAAGCATCTTTTAATAACTCTATTGAAAAACCACTGCCTCCACCTTCACTACCATTTCCTGCAAGTAGTGTTAAAATGTTTCGGTTTAACTGAACAATGTTATTGTTAAGTTCATTTATGCTGTCTTGTAAATTGTCCATATCTGTAACATATTTTATGATAATTTAATTTGGGCTTTTTGTACAATTTCCCATTTATCGCCAACTTTCTTTATTTTTCCTTTTCCGTTTTCAGGGGTTTCTACTTTTGAATACCGTTTTTTATCAATACCGTTTTTTGGAATTTCACAGGCGTAAAGTAAAACACTATCGTGCCGCATCAAAGCATCTTCATAATTATCCTCGCTTTGGTATAGATAAAATTCACCTTCGGTTTCTTCCTCATTCACTCGTAATACATAAGGGGTGTTCCCTCTATGGAATTTATACTTTATTTTTGTAAAATATTTATCTCCGGGCGATTGAGCATAAAAAGTTTTTGAAAAAACAAAGCTATCTTGTTTTTGCTCTGGACTTTCAGTCGGTTTTTTTTTATTGTTCTGTTCCGATTTACTCCCGTATTTCGCTTCTAAATTAGCTATGGTTGTTTTAGCTGTAGTTAATTCTTGCATTAAAGCATCAATGGAACTTTGCAATCTTGTTTTTTCACTTTCAGCATTTGATAATTGTTTAGTTAAGTCTTCAATTTGTTTTTTATCCTCATTTTCCTTACTTTCATTATTATCTTGTACTTTCAAATCTTTTGTACTTTTTTGTTTTACATGAAGTAGTAAAAATAACAACACCAATACAAGTGCGGAAACACCGATAAGCGGATATAACAGACCTTTTTTTAGTTGTTCATTATCTTTTTTTAGTTGTTCATTATCTTTTTTTAGTTTATTATTATTGGTTGTTAAATCTGTATTAACAGTTGTTAATGTATTAATTTCAACTTTTAATTCGTCAATCGTTGGTTCTATTGTGCCTGGTTTCGTTTTAAAAATATTATTTAAAGTAATGGATAACTCATCAAGTTTTTCCGCTTTAAATAGTGCACTATTATTATATTTTACCTCTTTTAGTTTATTAGGATAATCTACTAATAGTTTCTTATTTATTGGAATTACTATATTGTCCGCAAATTGAATACATTTATTTGTCGAATCTCGTTTAATGCATCTTTGCTTTTGATTTGTTAAATTAATATTATTGTCCATGTAAAAGTAAATGTCTTTTTTTAAGTCAAATCCTTTAGAAACGTTAACTTTACTTATAGTTAAATTATAATTCCCCTTATCTTTAAGAAAAGTCTCAATTTTTTCAAAAGCATTTTCTTCCTCCTTTGTCTGCCCAAACACACCGATATAAACCAAACCAAGTAACAGTAATAAAATATATTTTTTCATTTCTTGTAAATATTACATATTTTTAAACATTTAGCTAAGTAAGAGGACAAAATTAATCAAGTATTGATTTTTTATTATATTGCTAAATATTAACATACTAATACTGGTTAACTGGTTACTGAAAACTGTCCACTTACTTATAATGAAAATTGATACGATGGCTTAGTGTCATCGTATCAATCCAATTGTTTACAATATACTTGCCGCTCCTTTCTTTTTGTTGGCTAATTCGTTCAATAACTTATTAATCCCCCCCATAAGCGGGTAAAAAAATACGGTTTCGGTAATCGACGCATCAATCTTAGAACCTTTGCTCATTTGCCAGTTTGTTCCTTTGTAATGATAGTCGGCAGTATCCTTATCGTTTTTCAAAATGACTTTAAGCTTGTTTACATCAAGCTGAATACCGAAATTTGTTTCAAAATCGAATTTCGGGTCTTCATACAGTTCAAAAAACAAATCGATAAACTTATAATATTCCGATTCTTTGGGTTTAAAGTTTTTTCTTACTTTTTGAATTTCTTCATAAGTTGCCTTGTTGGGAACACTCGGTGGATTCTCACCCCAGTTAATATTTTCGCCGAGAAAAATATATTTTAATTCCTTTGAGGGCTTTTGCGATTGAGATAAACCTGATTTTAAAGCTCCGTTACAACTTGCCTCCTTAGGTTTATCAGATAAGTGAATACTAATCTCAGTCGAATCGCCAAGTACTCTGTCAAATATTTTTTGCGCTATTCTGCCAAGCAAAGCATGATCAGGTGTATCAATTATTTTAAACATCAAGCTACCATTTCCACTAAAATAAATATCGCCCGGACATTCATTATCGGAATCTTTAATCAACTGGGCACAATGGTAAATTATACCTGCATAATGTAATAAAAATACAATTTTAAAGTCATAAGAGTTTTTTAGAATCTCAGCAAATCTGAACTCGTCATCAGAATAAAAGAAACTAATAATATCTTCAGAATTCATTACATCTTGTTCAAAATACCATTTATAAGCACCTAATGCTTCACTATACCTGTTCTTTTTGTATTCGTCTATCGAATTGTCTCTTGCTGCTTCAATATTTCTTCTAATTTGTTCCGCAAATGCTTTTATAAATCCATTTCCTTTGCTTGTTCCTGTAGCAGGAAAGTCCCCATATAATGCATTTCCCGCAAAACTGAACGAGCTACCGAAAATTGGTTGTTTCGATTTTATATACAATACATCAGTAGTCATACCTCCTATATCAATACTTAATACTTCAGCATTTCCGAAAGAAGATTTTTTATCATAAAATGGAGCTTCCGACTCTGAAATACTTATAGCCTGTTGGTCTGTTTTAAATATTTCTTTAAAATACTTTGTCCATGTATTCGATAAGTTTTGATAAATAGGGGGAGCCATATTCAAAGGCGTAAACCAATAAATTTTTGTTTTCTTTGGATCCCCTTGTTCTAAAATTACCTTAGTCCGTATCATATAAAGCAATTCCTTTATGAAAAACTCTACTCGTTCTTGATTATCAAGTTCACTACTCCATTTTAAGTTTGTATGCACTTTCCATGTAGGGTCTTCTTCAAAACGCTTATTTAAAGCAAAAGCAATGTTAATATTCCCAAATAAATCAAAGTTTCCTTTTGATACTGACTTTGTCGTTGTTTGTGACATAGCAGTTCTAAACGGAGCTTTGTAAACTTCTCCTATAATACTCGGAATAAATTCATTTCTCTGTTTTCTAATTATAAAATCAATAAATTCATCTGATGAAGGGTTCTTGTAATCATATTTTTCGGTTTGACTCACATGACTTTTTGCTGTTGCCATATCCAAACGCTCAATTTGCATATTACCTTCGTTAATTGTAAAAGGCTTTGGGTCTATTTCAGCCTTTATACCACCAGCTTTATACGCCACATGACTGTTTGTTGTTCCAAAATCTACGGCAAAAGTGAATTCTGTTCCATGTATAGGTTGTATCACTTTATTCCATGTAGGTATAATCAACCCCTTTATAGTATCACTTTGTTCCTCAATAGGTATTTCTGCTTGAATATAATCAAAACTTTTTCCTGTAAGTTGATAGTATTTAGAACCTGCAATCGTTTTTCTTTGATACAGTTTTTCTACCCTTTGCTCAACTTTTAGCCGAGCATCGCTATGTTCAATAGGCTCTATATTTTCTTGGTCAAAGAAATGCAATTCGGATTCTTTATCAATACCAAAGTTTCCGTCAATACAAGCAACTTTGTAAAAATCGTTAAACTCCTTTTTTTCTGTTTTTAAGAATGGAAAAAGCATTAAACCAAGTGAGTATTCAACAATATGCCCCTTACCTTCTACAGAACTGTGTATATCATCGTAACTCCTAAAATCTATTGATTTTTCATAAATGCGTGAAAACGTAATCTTATTATTATTTATTAGGGGAATAGCTAAAGTTGCAACTATTTTTTGATTATTTCCCTTACCTGTTTTTTTAATTACAAGGTTTTTTTCCAAATCAGTAATTGTAAAAAACTTAAAATACAAAGGTTTAATTGGCAACAGATATTGTGAATTTTCCATACTGCAAGTTATAAAAGCTCGTGTGTTAATGTTATATGGCAATTCAATTAAATACTCCTCCAATAAATCGTTCATAACCAGATAAGGATGCTCTATATTCCAACTGGGTATTTTGCGGTCTCTTTCCCAGTTTTTTATTTCATTGTAATGTGCTACTTTAATATCGTCATCCCAATACGAGCCAATGTATTTTTTTGCCTTATCATCAGGGGTTTGTCTTAAAGCAAGAACTTTTTTATCTCTAAGTTCTTTATTTTTAGTATCAATTATAAAATCACAATTATTTGCAATTTTTATTTTACGTTTTTTCATTTGAATGCCTACTTGCCTTTCTAAATGGTGTTTCTTTCCGGTAAATGTTATCTCTATATTTCCTCGAAATTCCTTCTTATTGAGCAAACTTAGTTTTTCCCCTTTTACTTCTATATCATCGTAGGCTGGAATTTCAATTTTCTTTTCTCCAAACTCAACCTCACTGATTAAAGCATTATATTCCAATAAAACATGCTCTGGATTGCCAATAGCACGTATTCTTTTTATTTCTTCAGTTGGTTTAACGTGCTTATCAATGTATTTGTAAAAAAATGTAAAGTATTTTTCTATATCCTTCTGCGTTTTAATAAGCCGAAACATATATTCCTGAAACTCTTCGTCTCGTTGGTCAATACTTCGTATCGATTCAAAATAAGCAAGTCCTGCTGACCCAGGTACTTTAATTTTGTAAGGTAAAAGCACATTTCCATCGTTGTCTTTGTCAAAATCTATAGTGAAAAAACCGGTAAACGGACTACTTCCTGCAAATAAATTTCCGTTATATGTAAGCAAGTAAATGCCATCAACTGTATCTTCAAGTTGTATGGTTTTATCTTGTTTCATAAACAAATCAAGGCTTTTGCCCAAAATTCTGTGCCCGTTATCATCAGATTTTTTTAATTCATTGATTGCTTCATAGTTCCATTTTTTTATACCAAGATTCTCTTTAAACACCTCGTAGTTAAACAAAATTTCCCAAACATCAAGACAATGTGATACTGCTTCATGAAAGATTGTACTATCGTTAAGTTGATTTGCATCAACTACATACTGAAAAGCATCTTCAAAAAAATGCATACGAGCAAGTGGAGTTGGATAAGATGTAACTCTACGCTTAATGCCTGCGCCTGCTTTATCTATAATTTTATCAATTGAATTGTCTGCATATTTTTCCTGCAACAGAGACCAGTCATAACCGTCAATTCTGTTAAAATTATCCTTTTCTTTCAATATAAGTGGACGTTCCATATTACTATTGTTTTATGTTAAATAACTAATCAATTAAGAATTTTTCAATTTCAAGGGCTTTTGCCGTATTTTCTTTTAATAATCTTAAAGAAGAGTTATACAGCATGTACATTAAACGTTGAGCTTGCTGCTTTTCATTGTCATTTTTTATTATGATAGCATTTGCCACATTAATGAACTCACTATGATTCATATAATTTATTAAACTGTTGTAGATAACTTGATTTTTTCCATGTTGATAATACGTAGTGTCTCCAACTTTCTTTTCACTCAGCAAAAGGTCAATACCTTCTGTTAAGTCGGTATATTTAATTATAGAATTCATCAAGCCAATAAAATTTGGTTTTTCACCTATATCAGGATACACTTCAAAAGGATAATATGTCAAATGATTATCTGCACCTTTACCTTTTAGTTCATCTAACCAATTTGTAAAATCAGTCATATAATTTGTTAAAACATTATAAAAATTATTGGTAAAAAAACTCTTATCCCATATAATTGAGAAGAAAGTACTATTTACTGTATCTTTTATGAATAAATCAGTTTGTTTTGCCCATGTAATATTTAAGGTTTCAGTTAATAATTTTCTTACCATAATATTTGCAATGTGAAAATGCAAGAATGGTGTAAAGAATCTCATTCGGCTGTTCTCTTGCTTAGTAGGTTCTTTTCTCAAGTCGTTCCAATATATTGTATATTTATCTCTATCCGAAGTTGAAAGTCCATAAGCATAATGTTTTGTTTCTTCTGCAAGTCCTCCCATTTTTGAAGGAATTTCATTGTCTTTTGTATTCAGAAAATGAAATATAGACGAAGCTCCAATTAATTCAATAGGTGAAGCCACATTTATTTGTTTTTGCCCCCCCTCTGCATTAAGTTGCTTAATTTCACTTTCGCTATCACCAATATAATATATTGTATTCAAATGGTTTTCAAGATTCTTGCTGTAATATTTTAAAGCAGATTTTGTTTTGGTATGAAAACTGTTTGAATCTATTACGCTTGACGAACTACTCGAAACGGCAAAATATGGTTGAACACTAAGTGTTCCAATTTTAACACCTTCCAATTTTTGAGTATCTTTATTGTTCTTCCTTAAATATTTCACCAACCAAGGAAATCCAGCCGCACCAGTTCCTCCAAATATTGAAGAAATTATAAATATACGGTCTTTGCTCTTATCAAATTGGTCAATGAATACTTTCAAAGCACCTTCCTGATTTTCTGCCAAATCGGAGAATTGCTCAAAAAAAACAGAACCGATATGTGGTTTTCCCTTAAAGCCCATATCAAGTCTCATTTCTTTATCTTCTTTAGTGAAAAGTAAATCAATAAGTTCTCGTGTTCCATTTGTTTCTGTTGTATTGCCGAGTGTAGAATAATTTATCAAACTATCAAGGTTTCTGTTGGTAGTCAAAGTTGATGCAAGAATATAGTCATTGCTTAATTTGTCATGTCCGGTAACTTCTTTTAGTGTTTTAATCGGATATCGGAAAAAACGATAATTTATATTTTCGTTTTCGGGTCTTATGTATCTGTGAATTGCCCTATATTTGTCCATAAGTTCAGTGCATGTCTTTAAATCACCATTGTTTTTGTCCAAATCAATAATTATCGGGACAAATTGCCACTCTTTGAGTTTATCATAATCGCTCCCTGCCGCAAGCATGTGCGTAAACGATTCTAAGATTCTTGCACCAGTTCCGCCGATTGCAAAAATATAACATGTTCTATCCGCTGCTGTCATATTATTAAATTTTAAAAAGGTATATTAATTAAATTCTGATTAAACTTTTTGAATACAATTGAAAAAATTATGAATGGAATTATAGATATAATCATATTCTGTAAGGAATGAGTTATAATTCCGATAATCTCATTTGTTGAAATAAGACTAATAATTAATGTAATAAAAAAGGTAGTAAGCGGGCTTACAATACCTCCAAAAACAAACCACATCTTCTTAGCTTTTAATGTATTGTTATCAAATTTCTTACTAAGATAGAAAAATATTACAAATATTAAAGGGATAACAATCCAAAGCCAAAAAATACGAGAATAAATCTTGTCCACCCAGTTGGTGTCTTTACTTTGTCCCCAAATTGGTGCATAAAACCAAGCAAACATGCTTATTTTATCAGATTTAATAATACTAAATGTTGTTTCATATACATAGCTCTCTTGGTAACGATATTGCAAAGCATCAAGTATTATATTGAGTCTGTATGTTTTAGAATGGTCAATTTCTTCAGTTTTAGTTGGCTCGTCTTGTTTATCATAGTTTAAAGACAAAATTTGAGGCTTTATTTTAGTTTTTTCTTTTAATCGTAACTTGTACTCACCATCGACTTTAATATTTTGTTTTGCAAAATCAACATTATCTAAGTCTATTTTAATCATAAATTCGTTATCTTTTTCAGTTGTTTCAACTTGTATAACAGCCTTTTCCAACAATAACCTGTCTTTCGAAAGAATTTCGATTTTGTCTTTTAAATTTTCTAATGATAATCCGGTAGCTTTTTTGTCAATGGTCATTAATATTGAAAATTTGTTATTAATAACAAATGTAGGCTCTTCCATGATTTTTATTTTAATGAAATCATTATACGCTTGCGTAAAATATTGATAACTATCTGGGGTGTTCTTGCTAATAATTATTTTATTCAAAAATGAATTAAATTTTGGGTTTGCCAGAGAAAAGAGATAGAAGTTTCTTTCAACATCGCTTGTTGTAATCGGTTTGTCTGAAGGTTGTGGATAATATGTTCCGTTGTAATCAAAAACATAGTGAAAAAGTCCGAAATTATTATCATTGTTTTTTTGGTCTTTGGCAATTGCATCTTTTAGAAAACCGGATTCTTCTTGTATGCTGTATTTTGTTCCAGTTGTAGATATTACTGCATCTGTAACAATAATTGCAACTTCGTCACTTTTGAGTTTCTCCGTTAATGCAGCAAAAGGTGCACTGAAAATATTTTGTTCACAATTAAATGTTTCACTGTTAAGAGCATATAAAACAGCATTGTAATCACTGGAAATAGAATCAATGGTACTATTAAATTTATAAAATTCAAATTTAATATCCTGTTGCCTTAAATCTGAACTAATATTCCCAATAAGATTACTTGCTTCATTTTTATTAAAAAAACCTTTCATTGAAGCCGAACAGTCAATAAAAAGTAATACTTTATTCGGTTTTTCTTCACTTTGGTCTATTTTTGGAATTTCTACTTCCAAATATTTTACACATGCCGAAAGTGTTAAAACGCCAATAATTAAAAGTAATAAAAGATATCTTTTCATTTTTATTTGAATTTTATTAATTTATATTGCGACATTCTTCCAAAACAAAAACCTCATTCAGCACTCCCTCTACAATACAAATACTCTTTAATTAAAAACAGCAAACCACTCGACTAAAAAAACGAGTAAAACAACAAGAATCAAACAAACAATTTTTTTAAACCAAAATATTAAAAAAATGTTCACTGTTTTCAATTCACTATTTTACAAAAAAAGGGAGTTTCTCTATCGAAAGTCCTGAATGAGTTTTAACAAAATTTGTAAAAAAATTACAACTGCAAATATAAAAACAATTTTCAAATAAAAAAATAAAAAATCAAAAAAATCAAAAAAATCAAAAAAATTAAAAAAAAATCAGGCTAAAAAAATGAAATCAAAGGAAAAATTAGGATTATAAAACAAAGAAAATCAATGTTTAGTAATAAAAAAAATAAAAAAAGATGCTTTTAGTTCTACTTTACGAACTTATAACTACTTGACTATCTGATTGTTTTTTATATTTTCG
>DYNA01000199.1 GCA_020721325.1 Paludibacter propionicigenes | reverse complement strand
CTTAGTAGAATAATAAAAGATAACAATATAAAAACCTTATTACCTTATTTTAACTCAAAATAATAAGGTAATAAGGTTATTATCATTAGTGTTATACATTAGCTACTAAGGTTGTACCAATAGACTTGTTGCAAATTGAAAATCAATATTTTGCCACAAAGAACTTGGGAGAAGAACACAAAGAATTAGCCACCTTTGTATTCTTTGTGAACTTCTTTGTGCCTTTGTGGTGAATAATTTTTTTTCATTAAATAGCTCACTAATTTATTGATTATTAATTTACAACAAGCCTAATTAATAAAATTTGATTACAATAAATTTTAAACAACTTCTTATGGCATGTAAACAATGCTAAATTTTATTTGTAAAAGATGTAAAAAAAACTTATTCCTTTTAACAAAACCCAATACCTAATTCCCAAAATCCAAAACAATTTAGTATAACAATCACTTTTCAATTCGTCCATCTACCATACGAAGCGTTCTATCAGACATTTGCGCCAATTCCAAGTCGTGAGTAACAATAACAAAAGTATGGTGAAAATTATTTCTCAAATCAAAGAAAAGTTTATGCAACTCGGCTTTATTTTGTGAATCGAGATTGCCCGAAGGTTCATCGGCTAAAATAATAGAAGGCTGATTGATTAAAGCTCTTGCAACGGCTACGCGCTGTTGCTCGCCTCCCGAAAGCTCATTGGGCTTGTGATGCAATCGATGCGATAGCGATAAATAATCAAGTATTTCGGTAGCTTTTGAAACAGCTTCTTTGCGTTGTTTACCGGCTATAAATGCGGGAATACAAACATTTTCGAGGGCAGAAAATTCGGGCAACAATTGATGAAACTGAAAAACAAATCCTATGTTTTTGTTCCTAAACGCCGAAAGTTTATTTGCCGAAAGACTGTTAATTTCAATGTCGTTAATATAAAGTTTACCGGCATTTGGTAAACTGAGTGTACCTAAAATTTGCAACAAAGTAGTTTTTCCTGCGCCCGAACTGCCTACTATAGTTACAATTTCGCTCTTATTAATCTCTAAATCAATGCCTTTTAAAACTTGCAACGAGCCAAAATATTTTTGTATATTATTTGTTTTTATCATTTTTGTAAAAAAAAATATCAATTTATGATTTCAAAAATTGTGAAAGCGCATTGTAAATCCCTTCTGCTGCGCGTTTTGAAGCACCCGTACCGCCCAATTTTTGATAAAGTTCATTATAATTATTTATCATTTCTTTTCTATAATCTTGATTATTCAAAAGTTTATCCAATTCTTTTGTTAAATTTTCTTCCGTCAAATTGTATTGCAAAAGCTCCAGATTTACTGGCTTATCCATAATTAAATTCACAAGCGAAATGTATTTGATTTTGACTAAAATTTTTGCCAAAATGTAATTTAATTTGCTGGTTATAAAGCAAACTACATGAGGCACTTTAAACAATGCCGTTTCCAACACGGCAGTTCCCGAAGTAACCAAAGCAGCAGTTGAATGTGATAATAAAGTATAAGTTTGGTCAAAAACCAATTTTACATTTTCATTAGTTATAAATTGTTGATAATAAGATGCTTCAAACGAAGGCGCACCGGCTATCACAATTTGATAATCGGTAAACTTTTTGGCTGAAGCCAACATTATAGGCAGTTTTGTAGAAATTTCAGCCTTTCTGCTTCCGGGCAATAAAGCGATGATGGGTTGGTTGCTTAGTTCATTTTTGCTATTAAATGTTTTAAAGTCAGGTATTTGCTTTTTCTTATTTTCAAATTCATCAAGCAATGGGTGTCCAACGTAATCGACTTCATAATTCCACTTTTTATAAAATTTTTTTTCAAAAGGTAAAATAACAAAAGCCTTATCAATCAGTTGTTTAATAGTTTTCACACGCCATTTGCGCCAAGCCCAAACTTGAGGCGCAATGTAGTAAAACAGTTTATAACCAAAAGGTTTCATTATTTTAGCCATGCGCAAATTAAAACCCGAATAATCAATAAAAATTATCACATGCGGATTAAATTCGAGAATGTTGGCTTTACAAAAGTTGAAATTTTGTTTTATTTTTTTATAATTTTTTATCACTTCTTGAAAACCCATAATGGAGTGATGCTTATAGTGCTTTACTAACTCAGCACCAGCAGTTTGCATTAAATCGCCTCCCCAAACTCTAAATTCGGCTTGAGAATCAATTTTTTGAAGTTCTTTAATCAAATTAGCACCGTGCATATCGCCGGAAGCTTCACCTGCTATAATATAATAACGCATTTTAAAATTTCTTTTATAAAAAAATAGAATAAAACAAATTCATTTTTGAACCCATTTAATTAAAACGAAAAGCATTTTTTTTACTAAAAAGCATAACCCAAATTAAAGGTTAAAGGAATCATAACACCCACATTATGAGGCGATAAATTGCCGTTTGAATAGTGAGCAATTCTAATTTCGGCATTTATTTCCCTGTTTTTGCCAAAATAAAATCCAGTACCCATAAAATCTTGGAAAGTAAATTTCGGACCCGTTTCTTCATTGTCAATATCCACTTTTGAAATAAAAGTAGGTCCGGCAAGAGAATAATTCAAATACCAATCAAATGGTTTTGAGCGAATTAGATTGAACCGGAAAACCGGAAATGCCGAAAGCGTAATAAATTTGTGTGCCTGAACATTAGAAACCCAATATCCGAAACTTGCACCCCAGTCGAGCATAAAAATTTTGCGCCCATGAAATACATTGCGCTCATAATAAAGCGTATAGCCTTCTTTTATTTGCGCTAAACCACCCCAAAAAATAGGAATTTTTCCACCCGAAACAAAATCATTTACACCGTATCCCAAAGCATTGGTGGAATAACCTACTTTGATAATATTTTGCGGGAAAATATACGGACTATTTGCTCTCTCTTCCACTTTATCTTGAGGCAATGGTGTCATACTAAATGAAAATCCTCCTCCAAAAAAAGATGTATAAGGCTGTTTTTCAGTTTCATTAGCCGGAGAGTAAGCGGCAGTAAACAAAAAGCCCCATTTTGAATTGAGCTGATATTTTAAACCGCCTGCTAAAAGAAAACTGGTATAAGTGGTATTGGTTATCGGCATTTCGGTAGTGCTTCCATCGGCATAAAAACCGCTTCGTGTGATAAAACCTAAGCCGGTTTCGGCAAAAAATTTCCATTTTTTACTTATCGGAATGTGTCCTTTTAAGGTCAATCCGGCAACATTCATAAAAACAGGGTGATTGTGTCCGTCTCCATTTACATTTTTGTAACGCACCCACAAAACCGGACGCATGTAGCTGATTTGCAGCGACAAATAATCGTTAAAATTATATCCGATGGGAATAATTCGCACGGTTGTGTGCGGAATTGTAACACTTTCAACCGTATAGCCCTCTTGCAAATGCTCTTGGCTAAAAGGGTAATTAATGCCACCAATATTTATTTCAAAAAAACTCTTTGTTAAAAAAGAAGGATATTGAGTGCGTTTTACTTGCGAAAAAACACTTGAAAATGGTAAAATAATGGCTAAAATAAGAATAAGAATGACTATTTTTTTCATAAAACTAAAAGAATTTTTTACTTAAAGAAAAATGTTTTGTGTGCAAAGATAGAATTTTTTTTATTTTTTAGAATATACTTTGTCTATTTTTTGTCTATTTTTTGCTATTTTTAGATTTGCTTTCTTACAAAAAAAATACGCTGTAGAGCCTCACGGCTTTACAGCGTATTCAAATAAAGAAGTCTTTTGAACTTCCCAAAGTCTATTTCTAAACTTTTAATTTAAAACTTACAATTATAAACCAAAAACACAATATCAAATTCAAATTAATAGAATTTGTATCATTTTGGTTGCAAATTTAAAGAATGTTTTTTCAACAAAAAAATATTGAATTTTTAGTATTTTTCATAAAAAAAATTAATTAATTGATATATAGCATTTTAGATAAATAAAAAAATAAATTATTTAATAAAATCTTAACAAATGACACAATGCAAACGTTGTCAGTATTTTAAAAATTAAATTTTACAATTGGTTTGTAAAATGAACTAACAAGTGAAACAATTCGTTGTATTTATGAAAGGGCAAATTCGCTGGTTTATCATTAATGTTATGATATTCAGCGTATTTACCCAAAGTATAAATAAAAAAACATGGTACGCGATTTTGATAAAAAAAATAATGGTCGGAATTGGCTGCCGGTGCGCGACTTCCTATTTGAGAAAATCCATTGTTTTGACTATTAATATTTTGTAAAAGTTCAAACTCGCGTTTAAAAGCCGTAGCATTCACTACTTTTATGCCGTCTTCGCCACTCCCAACCATGTCTAAATTGGTTAAAAATTTAATTTTGCTCAGCGGAAATAGCGGATTTTGGTTATAATAAGACGACCCTATGATTCCCAATTCTTCGGCACTAAAAAAAAGAAATGCTACGGAATATTTTGGCTTGTTTTGTGAAAAATATTGAGCTAAGTCCATCAGCAGCACCACTCCGCTTGCGTTGTCGTTGGCACCGGCAAAATAAACTTGTTCTCCCATTCGTCCCAAATGATCGTAATGTGCCGTAAACACTACAAAACTATCTATTTCGCCTTCCACATAACCGGCTACATTTTGGGTGGTGTAAGCAGAGTGGAATTTATTTTCTATTTCCAAGTATAAAGTTTTAATTTTTTCAGGTATTTTATTGCGTAGTATTTGAATGGTAACAAAATCACTTACACTCGAAGAAGGTACATAAGCAGGCAATTTATTACATACTTCAATAATTCCGGCTGCTGAGAATGGATTTTTTTTATACGCCATTAATTTTTCTGCCTCTTGCTTATTATTTATACCCGAAGTATCTAAAACCACAAATATTTTGGAATTATTTCTATTTTTAAGCTCTTCTATTTTTTTATGATTATTTTTATCAAATCGTTTTACTTTAAATTTTCCAAAAAGTTCTTTGCTGTTTGCTGTTACCAAGAAATCTTTTCCGCCGATAAGTTTTTCGGTATTTAACATTAAATTCATTTTCCCTTCAAAAGTATTAACCGGAATCTGGAAAGGCTGAAAATAATGACTTTTAAAGGGTTTTACATTGTTTTTTTTAAAATGCCGCACTAAAAAATCGGCTGCTTTTTTATCGCCTTCATAAGCGTATCCGCGTCCGTGATAGTTTGCGCTGCAAAGCGTATCGAGCCATGCGCGAGCTTGTGATACATTTTGAGTTTTTGCCGAAAAACTTACGGCTAATAATACAAATAATAAAAATTTTTGTCGATACATTTCTTTTTTTTTTTTTAATAAAAATTCATTAATTTATAATACAAAAAAACAAATCTTTTTTTTTTTATAAAAAAGACATCAAAAATATAATTTTTTTTTTGATATTTGCAAACATAAATTCGTTTACTTTAAAGAAATATTCAGTTAATATTTAATTAACATACAGCAGAGTTTGTTTTATAGTAATCTTTCGTTAAAATATTTGTTAGTTACATGAAATACAAGCATTTATTAAAACACAAACTGGTTTTTTATTTTTGAAAACTTATTATTTTAAAATTTATAATACAAACAAAACCACAAATTATTATAATGTAATTTATTTACTTATTGTATTTTACACAAAAAAATGAATAAATAAAAAAAAATGAAAATGCAAAAAAGATTATTTCAATATCTGTTTCTTTTTTATATATCTACTAATGCAATAGCCTGTAAACCAGAAGATAATAAAAATACGGAAAAAATCAAATACAGTGATTCTTTAGGAGGTTTTTGTGAAAAGGCTATTGAAATACCTTACATAGCACATTCAAATTTAGCAGCCGATTTTAACTTATTGGCTACCCAAGGAATAAATTTTAAATTATTTTCCAATGTTTTTGGCGAAACGGTTGAATCAGCCGATTTTAATGCCGATTTTAAAATGGGTTGGAACGAAGAATATTTGCTCATTCAGTATCGTTATCAAGACGATGTTCATTATCTTTCGCCAAGTAAATGGTTGTTCTGGAATGGAGATGCTTTAGCGTTTTTTATTGCCAAAGACATTGAAAATAGTAGAAATGTTGTTCAAGAATTGTACGCCTACGACACGGAAGAAGCGAATCTGATAAGGACTTATAAATACGATTTTCGCAAAAAAAACACCTACAAAAATGACATCAATATCATTTCAAATGCTTATAAAAAAGATTCTTCCTATTATTTTGAAATCGCATTTCCATTTGCATCTTACGATTGTAAAGGAAAACAGGGTGATGAGTACAAATTGCAATTGGTAACTTACGATTACGATTCTAAAGCCGATACCGGTCATATTTCATATCCTTTTTCGTACATTGTGGGTATAACTTACAATCCTTGGGCAGCAAAAACCATCAAATTGACAAAAGAAGCCAAAAAACCGAAAGATTTAATTGTAAGAGCTTTTTGGTCGGATACCGATTCGATTAAATTTGTTTTGTATGGTGATGAAAAATATAATGATAAAAAAATAGTGCTTAGAGATAAAAGTATTATTTATTTTGATGAGAAAATTAAAAAGAATAAAACCACACTTTTTTCGCATTCCATAAAAATGCCCGTGATAAACCAGAATTTTAAAATTCCGGCATTATTTATAGACAATGAATTTATAGAAACAGTCGATTTATCTTTGCTGCCAAGAAAATACATAAAAACGAAACCCATTCGTTTTGAAGATGTAATTCGGGTTTTTGAAAAAAAAGACCGCCTCAATCCACAAACCGATAGTATTGTTTTGTTTTTAGGAAGTTCCACATTTACCAAGTGGGAAAATTTGGAAGCCGATTTTAAAGAAATAAATGCCGTCAATAGAGCTTTTGGCGGTTCGATAGCTCAAGATGTAAACACGCATTTAGAACGCTTGGTTTTTAATTACAAACCGCGCAAAATAGTTTATTATGAGGGCGATAACGATATTTATTTTAAAATGACCCCCAAAGCATTTGTAGATACATGCAAGCAATTTGTAGCCCGTGTACATGCGCGAATGCCCGAAACCGAAATTGTCTTGATTTCGATAAAACCGAGTCCTTCGCGAAAAAAATTGTGGACAAACATGCAAAAAGCAAACACTATGCTCAAAGAATTTGCCGAAAAAACCGAAAATGTGCGATACATCGATGTAAGTAAGCACATGTTTGACGAAAAAGGTAATATTTTAACCGATATTTGGGAAAATGACCGTTTGCACTTAAATTCAAAAGGTTACGAAATTTGGTATAAAGTGCTTAAAGAAGAATTGTAAATTTAGTTCATTCTTTTTTCTCTTTTTTCCAGAAAAAAAATATTTTTGCAAAAAAAA
>DYNA01000198.1 GCA_020721325.1 Paludibacter propionicigenes | reverse complement strand
CCGCAAGACTTTCCAACAAAACCGAAGCTTTATTTTTCTCCGAAAACTCAAACGCTAATTTTAAATATTCCGCATTTTTGCTTTCCTCATACATCTTCAAACAAAGCGTAACCGCTTCATTATAAACTTCATCAGCACGTTCGCCAAGTGCCAATTTATCCGATTGCGAAGTAATTTCTTTTCGCACTTTTGTAATCAAGGTATCGCAGGCTTGGTAGTGGCGAAGGGCGATTTCCATTCTATCGAACTTTGCCAAAGTTTGAAACTTTGGCAAAGTTAAAGTTACATTGCTAAATATTTGTGCTTTTACTTGCAAAGCTTGTAATAAATAATTCCAATCTAAATAGTTTCTAATAATTGGAACGGTTAAAATATTAAGCGTATCGTTGAAATTATACAAACAACTTGCAGCACCTTTCTGATAATATTTTAAAGCTTTTTCGTATTTCGATATATTCAAATAAACATTTCCTAAATTATCATAAGTCATTGCAGTTTCTGTATTTTTTTCGCCTAACAATTCTAATTTAATATTCAAACTTTTATTCAAATATTCTAATGCCTTATCATATTGATAATTAAAATTAAAAACAACTCCAATATTATGATAAGACAAAGCAACATCGGTATGTTTTTCGCCAAGTATTTCCAATTTGAGATTTAAACTTTTCTGGTAATATTCCAAAGCTTTGTTGTATTCCAAATTTTTATCATAAACAAGTCCAATATTATTATAAGAAGCTGCAATCGAAGCGTGTTTTTCGCCAAGCAATTCTAATTTTATTTCCAAACTTTTGAGTAAATAATGTAACGCTTTGTCGTATTGCGATTTATAAGTTAAAATAATTCCAATGTTATTGTACGCATCGGCAACATCAATATTTTTTTCGCCAAGTATTTCTAATCTTATTTCTAATCCTTTTTGATAATATTCCAACGCTTTGTCAAATTCAGATTTAGCATTGTAAATTGCTCCAATATTATTGTAAGATGATGCCACTGAAGTGTGATTTTTGCCACGTTTTTCGGAATAAATCTTTAAACTTTTTTGATAATATTCTATTGCTTTGTCGTATTCCGATTTTGTGTGATAAATAATTCCAATATTGTTGTAAGAATCAGCAATATGAGTACTATTTTCGCCAAATAACTCCTTTTTTATTTTTAATTCCTTAAACCAATATTCTAAGGTTTTGTCATAGATACCAGCATAATAATAAACCAGTCCGAATGTATATAAACAATCAGCATTTTTTATACTTTTATCACCTAAGTGCTTAACATACAACACTTGTGCTTTTTCAGTATAAACCAATGCGCTGTCTAATTCGTATTTTTGAATCAAATCATTTGCTTGTTTATAATATTCATTCGCCAACGTGGTATCAACGGTAATATCTTGCGAAAAACTATTTTCCGCAATAAATAATACGGTAAAAAAAAACAAAAGGATTTTGATTGTATTCATATCATTAAATTGTTTATTTATTCGTAAAAAAATTGCATTTCTATTTGAATCCAACTTTACCATAAGCTCAAAGTTGGCATGGACTTAAAAAAAATAGATATAAAACAAAGAGGGTAACTAATTTTTTTTTCATCAAACCTATTCTTTATTCAATAAAAAATAAAAATCGGCATATAATTTTTTATCTTTATTTTGAATAAAAATAGTATATTTTTTTCTTTTTTCAAAAATGATATCCGAATTAATTAATTGCTGGATAGAAAAAAAATTTGCCTCATAATTTTCTTTAAAAAATACCCGTTCATTTTTATAATTATAAATTGATATTGAAACGGAATTAGGCAACTCACCCCATTCAAAAAACAGCTCGGAAGGTGTAAGAAAATGAAAAAGAGTTTGATTGTTTTTAAAGAAAAAAGAGGAAAAGAAAAAAGGAGTTGTAAAAACATTCATTGCATTGTTTTTTTTATCTAAAGTATTTAAAACCAATGAATAAGATTTATCCGTCTGAAAAACATTCTGCGTTTTAAAAGTTTCAAACGACAATACGGTATCGGTATAATTTTGAGTTGAAAAAATGGATTTTGAATTTAAGTCTTCAATGATTTCAAGTCTTTGAATTTCATATCCCGATTTCCATTTTATATTAAAGTTTTCTGGCTTTATAAAATTAAAATTTTGAGGTGTATAAAAAAACTCTTCGTTCAAAGTTCTTAATTTCGATTTTGAAACCGTTAAAGGGTTGGAATTGAGATTTTTAATGTAAAAATCTTTCAGTTCTACATTTTGAAAGGTATTTTCTTGGAAAAAAAACTTTACTTCCACCGCTTCATCTTGCTCTATTTTGTGCCAAGAGCTTGATATTTTGTCATTTACAGAGTAAATCTTTAAGTAAGCGGTTTGTTTTACTTTCAAGAAAAGCCCCTCTAAATCGGTGGCTTCAAAACTAAAATTTGTATTGTCTATTTGCTTGGAAACAAGCTTGTTCTCTTTTCCGGTTTTTGAATTTATTAATAAAATTTCATCTATCGATTTATTGGTTTCTACAATAAAAATTTTATTGGAATACAACAGATTAGGAACGAGAAATAAAATAATAATAATTACAGATTTCATTGGCTTTAATTTTTAGTATTTTTTTATTGAAAATAGGTATAAATACTTATTTTTACAATCTGTTTACAAATATACTATTTTTTTTTAAAATACCATGAAAAAATTCCTTTTTTTTAAATATTTTTTTTTACTTGTTGTATATAATTTATTATCAACAGTTTGCATATCAAATACACCTATTGACTCCTCTAATTTTTACATTAAAAAATTAGAACAAACCTCTATTGAAGAGTTAATAAAAAATAAAGAGCAAACATTTGGTTATCAAAATGTTGCATTTCATTATTTAATTGGCAAATATTATTTTGAATCGAACGAATTTAGCAAGGCAAGTAAGGAATTTGAAATCATTTTGGAAAAACATAAGAGCTTGATTTCAAAAGAAATAAAATACAAAATCCATGTAAACATTGGGCTTTGCAAAAAAAATATGTGCAAATATGAAAATGCCATAGTATTTTTTAGTATTGCTCAAAATCACATTCAAACAACCAACGATAGCATTGAACAAAGCTTTTTGCTTTACGATATAGCCGAAACGTATTTTGAATGGGAAAAATACGAACTTGCCGGAGAATACTTTCAACGGTTAGAATTGCAGTTAAAAATTAATAAAAATATTGATTTATTGACAGATACATATATAAAATTAGGTGCTATTTCTCAAAAAATGAATTTACATACTTCGGCTATTTCGTACTATGAAAAAGCAAAAAAGCTGAGTGAGAATGATAAAATGAGCGAAAACTATGTCAATTCGCTGGTAAATTTAGCAATAGAAAACATTTACTTTAATAAATTTGATAAAGCAGCTCTATTTTTGAATGAATCACAAAGTATTTCACAAAAAATAGGCTATTTAAAAGGAGAAATCTATAGTTTAAATCAAATAGCGCGTCTTTTTGTGGCTAAAAATGACTATCCTTCGGCAATGATTTTTTTACAACAATCGGAGAATTTAATCAACAAAAAAACCGATTATAAAACTAAAATATTAATTTATAGCAATATAGCATCTGTTTATAAGTTAATGAAAGAATATTCAAAAGCACTTTCGTTTTTAGATAAATTAAAAAATTTACCGGTAAATTCGATTCAATGCAAAATCGAAAATTTATTAAACCTTGCAGAAATTCATAAACTACTAAAAAATTATAACTTTGCAGAAAAATACATCGATTCTTGTATATTTTTATCTGAACAACATAATTTACTTAATTTTACATATCAAGCTCATTTTCAAGCATCTGAAATTTTAATGCTACAAAACAAATACAAAGAAGCCGAACTGATTTTACAAAAACTTCTTGAAAAAGAAAACGAAATAAATGATTTGTATTTTAAAAGTGGCATTTTTTTGCGAATTTCCGAACTTTATGAAGCTAAAAAAATGGAAAACGAGGCACTTTTTTATTACAAAAACTATCACGATTTGCAACTACTCATTTTAGAAAAAGCAAATTCTTTTGAGCTTAAAAAGCTTGAAAATGATAGTAAAATGGACAAACTCAGGCATATTCTGCAAAAGACAAAATTGAGCAACGAGCTGAAAAAAAAGAAGATAGCCTTTCAAAAAAAATGGGTGTTGGTTTTGAGCATAGGTGCAATTGTGTTTATCATACTCAGTGTGCTTTTGGCAAAATTGTATTTAGAAAAAAATAGAGCCTATAAAGATTTGATTAATAGGAATATAGAACTCGCTGAGCAAATTCCGTTCAAAACTGAAAAAAAATTAGTTGAACGCTTTGCGGTTGAAAAAAACAATAAATCTTCAGACTTAATCGCTTCATTAATAGACCTTTTTGAAAAAGAAAATATTTATTTGCAAGCCGATATTTCGATGCAAAAAGTTGCAGATTTACTTCACACCAACCGTACTTATTTATCGGCTGCCATTCAAGAGGTTTTAAACACCAATTTTCCGACCCTCATCAACAAATACCGAATTGAAAAAGCCCGCACTATGCTTATGGACAACTCTCAAAAATATTCGATTGAAGGAATTGCTCTGAATGTGGGCTTTAATTCTAAATCTACTTTCAATACGGCTTTCAAAAAATTTACCGGAGTTACGCCCTCCGAAATGCGAAATCAAAATGCTGAATAAATTGTTAAATGGTTACATTGTTAAATTGTTATAAAAATATACTCGTAAATAATTATTAATCAATTATTTAGTGTTTGAAAGAAAACTCACAAAATCGGTTCGACCGGCTTGTCCGGTCTGTCCGATGAGTTTATAAATGCTTATCCGTCAGATGAGACCAATTCGGTCAGACGGATTTAAACCTTGCTTTTTCTCAAAAAAATTGAGTTTTCTTGCTAACACTATTTAATTAATTTATTTTCCATTTTTTTTCATTCCTTTTCATTTTTTTTACAAAAAAACAGATTCCTCTACTTTTTTTCATTCGGATTTCACAATTTTTACGTTCGGATTTTACAATTCTTACAACTAATTGATTATCAATATTGTAAAAAGCGTTCGGATTGTACAATCCGAACGCTTTTCAGTTGATTTTTATTTAAAATGTCGCTAAATTTGTAATACAAAATGAAACAAAAAAATAAATAATTTTGAGTAAGTCTTTTTTTAATTATTAACTTTTAAAATATAAATGAAACACATTCGAAATTTTTAATTGTCATACAAAAAACTTCTTACCAAATAAAAACTAAAAAAATGAAACAAAAACGTAGAAACATTTTACTTATTATGAACATTTTTGGTATTTGGACAACAACTAAAACATCAAATTCTTGTTTATTCGGCTCCATTTACGACAAAGAAACCGGCAAACCAATCAAGGAAGCTTCTGTAATTATTTTCAACAAACAAGAACTAATTGCCGGAAAAATTACCGATGCAAACGGAAATTACAAATTTGATAATTTACCGCCAAATAGTAACTACTCGCTAAAAGTGATAAAAAACGGATATTATTATTTTCACAGCGAAGAACTCATTTCTTGCCCAGAAACTTCTAAAAGCTTTGAAATAAAGCTAATTAAAATGGAAAATTAATTCAACAATTTTTTTTTACAAAAAAAATATACAATAAAAAAGCGGAAACCGAAAAGCTTTACGAGTAGGTATTTTTTTAAAATTTAATAATGTTATGAAAACAAATTTTGGAATGCTCGTATTATTAGCGTTAATGGCAATATTTACAATTAGTTGCGAAAAAGAACCCTCAGCTTCTTTTGATGTAGGAAACAATCTTTATAGTGGTGAAGATATTAGTTTTACAAACACTTCAAGTGATGCCGACAGCTATTTGTGGGATTTTGGCGATGGCGAAGAATCAACCGAAATGAACCCAACACATTTTTATAACAGTCCGGGAAATTATACCGTAACTCTGACAGCTAAAAATGACGATGGAACAAACAGTACTTCAAAATCATTAACAATTTCGCAAGGTACTCAGTTGCATTTAGATGTAATGTTAGATGGAACCTCAACTCGAGTAAGTAATATTGAAATTCGACTTTTTGACACTTACAATGATTGGGCTAATTGGACAAATGTACTTTTAAAATCGACCACCGATGCCTATGGCGAAATAGATATAATTGGAGTTTTACCAATTGTTTATTACATAGATGCCTATTATCAAACGACATACGGTTATTGGTCAAACTGGGATTTGGGATATATGACAGAAGCATTGGTTTTACACCAAATAAATAATTACAATATTTATATAGAATATACTGAAAGTAAAAAAGTGGGTTCAAAATCGAATTATATAATTAAACGAATAGAACCGGTACATTCTAACGTTTTAAAATTAAAATCTACTTCAGAAATACCAAGCGGTAAGGTATTTTACAAAGCAAAATAAGTTAGAAAAATTTAATATCGTATCGGTAGAGGAAATATACCAATTTTCTCTACCAATTTTCCTTTTTTTTAATCATTTCATTTAATTGTAATATCTTTTTATAATTTATAAAAAAAACAATCTTTTATTATGAAAAATCCTTTCTTTATAATACTTATAATTTTAATCACCCACACTTTTTCTTATTCTCAAGAAAAAAAAGTTAAAATAGAGGGTGTAACTTACCTTGTAAATCTATATTCAAAAACAGCCAAAGTGGGAAATAATTATACTCAATTTAAAAAAGGAAAGGTTGAGGGTGATGTAATAATAAAACCATCGGTGGTTTTCAAGAAAAAAGAATATCCGGTAACTTCATTTGACGAAAGTGCTTTTGCTTTTTGTGCAATAACTTCAATTACACTTCCTAATTCAATTCAAAATTTCAACGCCCAAATTTCAGGAAGTAAAACCTTGAAAGAAATAATTGTTTCTGATGACAATCCTTATTTTAGTACCGTAAATGGCGTATTGTACAATAAGGAAATGACCGAAATACTACGTTTCCCCATAGCAAAGCAAGAAGAATCTTTTGTTTTACCTTCAACTGTTTTAACCATTGGAACTAATTCATTTGCTGGTTGTTCCAAATTGAACTCTATCCAAATTTCTAATAAAACAACCACCATTAAAGAAAATGCTTTTTGGGACTGTGAACTCAAAAATATTGAAATTCCTGAAGGAGTTGAAGTTATTGGAGAAAATGCTTTTGAATTTAGCTCTTTGGTTTCAATAAAATTACCCTATTCTCTTAAAGAAATTGGAGAAGGTATTTTAAGGTACTGTTCTAATTTGGAATATGTTGTATATAAAAATAAAAAGATTAAGTTTCCTGAAAATACTTTTGAACACTGTACTAAATTAACTAAAAATAAAATTG
Source organism: Paludibacter propionicigenes (assembly GCA_020721325.1). GTDB lineage: Bacteria > Bacteroidota > Bacteroidia > Bacteroidales > JAIFNL01 > JAIFNL01. Next base: position 7 of record DYNA01000198.1, on the reverse strand, counting down.
TATATGA
>DYNA01000197.1 GCA_020721325.1 Paludibacter propionicigenes | reverse complement strand
AAGAAATAGGCGTTGAAATAGGCGTTGAAATAGGCGTTGAAATCGGAATGGAAAAGGGAATGGAAAAGGGAATGGAAAAAGGCGTTGGAATTGGAATGGAAAAAGGGATTTATGAAGCAGCAAAAAATGGCATACTTGCAGGTTTTTCAAACGAAACCATTCAGTTAATGACCAAATTAACCGACGAACAAATTGATAAAATACGTAATGAATTAGCTAAATAATTTTAAAAAAATGGTAAATTTAGAAGATTTGGAAATAAGTGGAAAAATCTAAAAAAAATTTCGGATACCATTCTATAGTTCACATTAAAAATTTGATTTTTATCAATTTATAAATTGTGAAAAAAAGTAAAGAAAGGTACTGATATAATTTAACCATTTTTTAAACTCATTTTGTAAAAAAAAGGAATTTATTTAGATAAAAATATTTATTTTTGAAAAAAATTTAAAAGATATTTTCTATATAAAAAACATAAAAGATGATGATTAAATTTCAAGATTACAATTTTAAAGGCAAAAAAGCCATTATTAGAGTAGATTTTAATGTGCCTTTAAATGCCGAAAAACAAATAACTGACGACACTCGCATACGTATGGCTTTGCCTACAATAGAAAAAATACTTTCCGATGGCGGTTCGGTAGTGCTTATGTCGCACTTAGGAAGACCAAAAGGCGGACCGGAAGAAAAATATTCCATGAAACCGCTTGTTCCTTATTTAACAAAAGCTTTGGGCAGAGAAGTAAAATTTGCCGACGACTGCATTGGCGAAGAAACGCTGGCTTTAAAAAATAATTTAAAAGCAGGCGAAGTGCTGTTGCTCAACAATTTACGCTTTTACAAAGAAGAAGAAAAAGGAAACAAAGAATTTGCTCAAAAACTTGCCGAAGGCGTTGATGTATATGTAAACGATGCTTTCGGAACGGCTCACCGCGCCCACGCTTCTACAACTATTATTGCCGAATTTTTTCCAAACGACAAAATGTTCGGTTTCCTTTTGGCAAATGAAGTGGAAAGTATGGACAAAGTCCTTAAACAAGGCGAAAAACCAATTACTGCCATTTTGGGTGGTGCAAAAGTTTCATCAAAAATTTCGGTTATCGAAAATTTGTTGGGCAAAGTGGACAATATCATCATTGGCGGCGGAATGACTTACACTTTCATTAAAGCTATGGGCGGAAAAGTGGGCAATTCGTTGGTAGAAGAAGATTATCTCGAAACGGCTTTAAGCGTTATGCAAGCCGCCAAAGAAAAAGGCGTTACCATTTATTTTCCCAGCGACAGCTTAAATGCAGATAAATTTGATAATGAAGCCAATACATCGGTTTCGGAAATAAATAATGTGCCAGAGGGCTTAATGGGTTTGGATATTTCGGAAAAATCAATTGCTTTGTTTAAAGAAGTTATTTTGAAATCAAAAACCATTCTTTGGAACGGACCTATGGGCGTTTTTGAAATGAGTAATTTTGCAAAAGGCACCATTGCCATTGCCAACGCATTGGTTGAAGCCACTGAAAACGGCAGCTTTACATTGGTAGGCGGCGGCGACTCGGTTGCAGCCATCAATCAGTTCAATTTAGCCGACAAAGTGAGCTATGTTTCAACCGGCGGCGGCGCGATGCTCGAATACATCGAAGGCAAAGTTCTTCCGGGCGTAGCAGCTATTTTGGATTAATTTTTTTGTTTGCTTAAATCAAAAAGTCATCGTACCAATTATTTGAAAATTGATGCGATGACTTATTTTTTTTTAAAGTTTTAGAAATTATTCTATGATTATTTTTTTGCGTTCACGCAAATTTTCAGTTTCTATTTCTAAAAAATAAATTCCACTTTTCAAATTGTTGGTTTCTATTTTTAATGGCAAATCTTGAGCATCATATTGTTTCGACAAAACATTTTTTCCCGAAACATCAAACATTTTAACGCTTTGTACTTTTGCGTTCGTGGCATCGATAAAAAACTGTTGATGAGCCGGATTTGGGTAAACCGAAAGGGTTGAATGATTTTCTTGAATTTCTTCCACTTGCGTAGTACCGCGTGTAATCAAAACATCGAGCAAATAAGTTCCCGTTGAGCCAACAAAATAGGGAGCTACACCCAAAATAACATTGCCGCCGTTTGGAATTACAATGTCCGTTGGCATTACATCGTCATAAACTTCAGACCAGATGTTGTTGTGAAGATAAGACCACGCCACGTCGTTTGTATAAGTGTTTCCGTTGCCGGAATTGTAGCTGTCGTGCGCTCTGGCGTGTATCGTGTAAGCGTAGCCTTGCGGCAAAATGAGTTCGTAATAATCCAAATCATCACCTTTGTGGCTATTGGCGCCGGAGCTTAAAAAAGAAGCTTGGCTGTTAGAAAAATTAAGCGCAACTGAATAAGCATCTTCTTGAGTGTCGTTGTTTTCAAAGGCATCGGCTTGAAGGGCGGCTTCTTTTACAATGACTTTTATCGGATTGGTTTTGTATTGTGAGCCGGAAAGCTCCCAACTTCCTCCGTTTTTCATGTGAAAACCCGCTAAAAGATACGTGCCGGGTGCTATGTTGATGCCATTGTCCGAAACAAAGGTTAAATCGCGGTAATATCCCGTATTTAAGCCTGTTTCGGTTACAACGTCTATGTCCATAATAAAATCGCCGGTTTCCATATTGAACAAGCTCATCGAAACTTCGCCTATAAAAGTGCTTCCACTTTCGTTGGCAAAAGCGGTTGTAATACTAAAAGGCTGGTTTTGAGTTATATCTCCTGTGCTAACGGTGATGTTTTTGTAAATAGAAATAGCGTTTTCATATTCTACAGTTAGAGGAACTAAATTTTGATAAGCACCGTTGTCTATCATTTGCCAATTGCCTCCGGTGGGTCGCGAAAAAATACCCACTTTGTACGTTCCGGGCAATGCAGCTAAGATTCCGGTTGTAGTAAAAGGTACAGGATTGGTAAAATGCGAATTTACGGGCATACTAACATTTTGGTAAATTTGAATAAAACTGATAAATGAGTTGTCCGAATCGAAAAGAGCAGCAGCCAAATCGCCCGAAAAGGCAGTTGAGCCGTTTGAAATGTTGGTAGTAACCGTAAAACCTTCAGAAAAAGTAATTGGATTGGGCGAAATGCTTACGGAAGCATACAATTCCATGTTTCCACTTGGCTGAACGCTTGGCGGCTGAATGCCCAAAACGGCTTGTTGTCCGGCATTGTAAGAGCCTGCACCAGAGCCAGTTCCACCTGAACCCGGATTGAGCGCATCAATTAAAAAATAGCCATCGTACATGCCGCCCCAGCCCCAATTCATGTGAAATCTATCGCTTGCATCGTAGCCATCGCACACAAAAGTATGTCCGCCCTGTCCGAAACCGGCGTATTGAATAGGTCGCCCATTGTCGAGGTCGGTTTTAAGTAAGGTTTTCCATTGAGAGTCGGTATAATTTTCGCGCATAACGCCTTTTAATGTAGTCGGATTGTATCCAAAATAAGTTTTGTAAGCATATTCAGAACATTGCTCCGGCGAAGGCGAATAGTCAATAATTACATACGAACCGCTCGAAGTCGGTCCATAGTCCATTTCAACTGCCACTCCGCAATGATACATCAGTAAAGCCACCGCAGCGTTGGTTGAATTAACTTCATTGGGCATAGCAGCCCAATTGTAAGTTGTGGCACCGAAATTGGCAGCCAAATTGCCGTAAGTACCATGCGAATACTGGTGAAAACCAGTGCCTTGTTGCGGATAGTTCCAATATTTCATAATTTGAGCCATTGCCGTTGCCGGACAACCGCTAACACAGTGATAACCGTTGTATGCACCAGCCTCTTGGTCATAAGGACACATATCATTCACATACGGACTTTGGTTCCATTTGGTTGTAACCAAAGCATTAACTACTTTGGTATTTTTTTCATAAACTTGTTTTTTTAAAATATATTCCCACTGAGTTTTAATTTCGGGAGTGGCTTCTAATTGATTGGTTATAATGTAATTAATTTGCTGTTTGTAACCTTCGAACCATTTTTTTACGTTTTCGGGAATATTTACGGCATCAAAAGTACTTGAAGTCGAATATCCCAAAATAGGTAAAACCGCATCGTCTCCGGCTACCATTACAAAACCATTGCTCGAATTAAAAACATAATAATAAACCACTTTTTCAACCGTTTCATTTTTGTTTAAACTGTGGTTTGCCGAAATACATTCATAAGCAAGCGTAAGTTTTTCAGAGTTTTTCAGGGTCGATTGGTAAAAATTTCCTGCTACTAATAAAGCTGTTTGCTTATCAATTGGGTTGGCAAATAAAGTGTTTATTAAAAAAACACTCAAAAAAATTGTAAAAATTTGTTTCATAAGAATTTTTTTTAAAGTTATTACTAAAAATATAGGATTTTGATAATCAATATTTTTTTAATTTTAAAAAGGTAAAAAAAAGAACCAAAAGTAAAAAAACATTTTCTAAAAATGAATAAGCAAATATAAGTATTTAAAACTAATTTGCAAAAAAAACTTTTATAAACACGTTTTGTTTATTTTTAAAAAATTACTTTCGTAAAAAAAACTTTTAAAATTTATTATTTTCATCTCGAAAAAAATCAAATAATTTTCTTTAAAACCTCAAGCTAATGTGCTTATTTTTTATCAAAAAGCAGTTTATTAATTGATTTAAGCAAGCTTTGTGAATTTAAAGTTAAAAAAACGCTAAAAAAAATTGAAAAAATAATAAATTGATGTAATTTTGCATTGCAAAAAAAGAAAAAATGGAAAATACAACACTAAAATACAGTATTGAGCAACTTCAAGGAATGTTGGCAGATTTAATACTTTCGCAAAATATGCAGAAAGAAAATTTTAACGCGCTATTTCAGGAAACGAATCGCGAAATTAAAGCCATAGCTGAACAATCTAAGGAACAATCTAAGGAAATTGACCGGAGATTTCTTGAAACGGATAAAAAATTTCAGGAAACGCATCGCGAAATTAAAGCCATAGCTGAACAATCTAAGGAACAATCTAAGGAAATTGACCGGAGATTTCTTGAAACGGATAAAAAATTTCAGGAAACGCATCGCGAAATTAAAGCCATAGCTGAACAATCTAAGGAAACTGACCGAAGATTTAAAGAAATGCGAGAAGCCGACCGTGAAGAATTTAAGGCTTTGCGCGATAAAGACAGCCAAAAAACACGCGCTTTGAAACAAATGATTTTTGGTTCAGGAAAAAATTTGGGTAAAATAACGGAAGATTATTTTTATTACAGCGTTTTATCAGACAAAAATATTGCCGGAGTTCAGTACGACTACATTGCTCGAAATTTGAAAATTGAAAGCAAAGACATGAAGGGCGAATACGATATTGTATTGATTAATTCGAGTCGTTTGTTGGTTATAGAAGTAAAGCAAAAGCCTCATATTAACGATATTGAAAAATTTATCTACAAGCAATTGCCTAATTTTAAAAAATTATTTCCCATTTATGCCCATTTTACAATCTATGGCGCTATTGCAGGCATGACTTTTGAAAATAATGCTTTGGAATATGCCCTTAAAAATGGTTTGTATGTGCTTACGCAAAATCAAAATTCTAAAAACTTACAAATTCTAAACGAAGAAAATTTTTCGGCACACGAATTTTAATTTATCTAAAATACGTAGGCATTATATCAATCTGTTAATAAATAGCTTGTTGTTGATTAATTTGTACCTTTAGTGCAAATAAAAGGTTGAATTAATAAAAAAAGATTTGTAATTATTAATATTCCTTTATTTTCAAATTAAAAAAAGTGAAAAAATACAAAACTTAAGTGAAAAAATATTTTTTTAATTAGGTATTTTGTATTAATTTTGCCAATTATTTTTAAACAAATAATAAAAAGATTATTTTTAAAAATCACTTTATACTAAGACTGTAATTCGGAATATGTCGGCAAAGCTATTAAATATTAGAGAATCGATTGTAATGCAAATGTCAAAACTTGCCAGAGAACACAATGCTATTGATATGACCCAAGGATTTCCAGAATTAAAAACTTCGGATAAATTGGTATCTATGGTAAATAAATACATGCTCTCAGGATACAATCAATATGCACCCGTTGAGGGTATTATAGAACTTCGCGAAGCCCTTTCGGTGAAAACAAAAATGCTATACAACAAAACAATTTCGGCAGAAAACGAAATAACAATTACTGCCGGAGCTACCGAAGCCATTTATACTACCATAACAGCTTTTGTTGACGAAGATGACGAAGTAATTATTTTTGAACCCGCTTACGATGCCTATTCGCCTATAGTTCGCTTAAATGGCGGACGTCCGGTTTATGTGCAACTTCGCTCTCCCGATTACAAAATAAATTGGGAACAAGTAAAAATGCACGTTACCGCCCGAACTCGAATGATTATCATCAATTCACCTCACAACCCAACCGGCGTAGTGTTTTCGGAATATGACTACGAAATGCTGGCAAAAATGGTTTCGGGCAGCAACATAGTAATGCTTTCCGATGAGGTTTACGAACATTTGGTTTTTCCCGATAAAAAACATTTGAGTGTTATGCAATTTCCTAAACTTGCCGAAAGAAGCGTAGTGGTTAATTCATTTGCCATAACTCTCAATATTACCGGCTGGAGAATAGGTTACACCATTGCCCCCGAAAATTTAACCAAAGAAATAAGGAAAATACATCGTTTTGTTGCTTCATGCATCAATACACCCATGCAATATGCTATTGCCGAATTTTTAAATACTCAGCAAGAGGATTATTTAAACTTGGGGTATGAATATCAAGAAAAGCACGAATATTTTGCCGAACTGCTTCAAAATACCGGTTTCAAACCGTTGCCTTGCGATGGAACTTTTTTTCAACTCATCGATTACAGTGCCGTTTCTCAAGAAAAAGACCATGATTTTGTAATTCGGTTAGCCAAAGAATATGGCGTGGCGTGTGTACCGATTTCTGAATTTTATCACCAAAAAGAAGATATAAAATTACTCCGGTTTTGCTATGCTAAGCCCAAAGAAATTCTCGAAGAAGCTGCAAAAAGACTTTCAAAAGTAAAAATGAAATAAAAGTCAATTGTATTAAAGTTAGAGAATCGAACTGAGAAAAGGATTTCTTTCAAGGTGTTTACCAATAGCTAACGAACGCATAGCCACCTCATTAATTGTTTTCAAAATGCTTATAAATAAATTATCAATGGGTTGTTTATTAATCGATTGATACGATAATTTGCGGATTTTAGATTGAAGAAAAAAATATTTTTTTATTTTTATAAAAATAACTACTTTTGCACCCCAAAACAAGCTCTCATAGTTCAAGGGATAGAACGGAAGTTTCCTAAACTTTAAATGCAGGTTCGAGTCCTGCTGGGAGTAC
>DYNA01000196.1 GCA_020721325.1 Paludibacter propionicigenes | reverse complement strand
GGCGGCTTGGCGCACGCCCTAACCGCAAAAGTATTCTTTTTATTTTATTTTTCTTTCTTTTTTGTTTTTTTTTATTCTTTTTTATTCTTTTTTATTTTTTTTTAGCTCAGAAAAAGAATGGATTTTTTTATTTTATAAACTTGGCACAAGAACCACGCGAAACCCCAAATAGCTGATGCGGTAGTAAGCGCGCCAGCTGTTGCGAAGCGACACGCGGCAGTAAGAAGCGCGGTCGTGCCAGCCACCACCCCGAAAGACGCGGTCAGTGCTTGAATTATCAATCCATGCAGAGCCATCTTTTGGGGCTTTTTCATAATTTCCATGCCAAGTATCCAAACACCATTCCCACACATTGCCGCTCATGTCGTAAATGCCGAGTTGGTTGGGGTCGCGTGTGCCTACTTCGTGGGTTTTGCTTTCTGAATTTTTATCGTACCAAGCATACTTGCCCAATTCGTTTTCGTTGTTTGTTCCGGCGTATTTGGTGCGTACAGACGCGCCATGTAGAGACAACGCATGCGTTGTCTCTACATTATTCGTGCGGCGCATTTCAACATATTTTGTATCATCGCCACCGCCTGCTGCGTATTCCCATTGGGCTTCAGTGGGCAGGCTGTATTTTTTACCAGTTTTTTTGCTCAGCCAATCACAATATGCTACTGCATTATTCCATGAAACGCCTGTAATCGGTTTTCGTTTGTCTTTTTCCTCTAACGACATTCCTTTTTCTCTATAATAATTTTTATTACTACCATTTTCATTGATATTGTACGAATTTCCTTCTTCTAACCATTCTGGTTTGTTACCTTTTGTATCTTCCACAAATGCCATGTATTCTTCAATGGTTACTTCATATTTGCCCATGTAAAAATCAGAAACGGTTACTTCGTGCGTGGGCTTTTCATAGTCTAAACCCTCATTGCTTCCCATTATAAATTTCCCACCTTTTACAAACACCATTTCGGGTTCTTTGTGCCCTCCACAAAGTTTTTTAATAAGGTCTTTGGCTTCTTGTATGTATTTACCTTCCGGAAAATCAGCAACATATTCGTTGTAACTTTCGCAAGTATTTTCCTTTTGTGCTTTTTGCCAAGCCAATGTATCTATATCGGGTGGTGGCGGGTCTCCTCCGTTGTCATCGCCACCTGTCCAATTGTCGGGCAAATCAAAAAACAGAATATTGTTTAGTTTTTTATCAACTAACTCCGCCGTTATGTAGCTGTGCTTTTCCGCAATATTCTGTTGCAATGCTTGCAAATCGTTTTTGTTTTTATAGTCGTAAATTTCGGTCAGTTTATTGCCTTCGTTGCATTTAAACTTAGCCGTTTCGTTTTCGGCAATGGTCCGTCTTATGAATTTTTCGATTATTTGGCGGTCGGTTTGGTTCAACCAATTGGTTTCTTCCAGTATAATTTTTCGGGCATAATCGGGCATATACGAGCTTTTGAACCACTCAATACGTGCTAATTGCTGTAGGTTTTGCCATGTATTGTATGTAAAATAGTTATCAGACAAGGCATTGCCAAGAAAAAGCGTAAGCTGCCACGAGAAATCGGGATACACGGCGCAGGCAAAAATCCATTTTAACAGGCGCAAGTCGTGCAATTTTTGGGGTAGTACCAAAATTTCTTCTTTTGTGTTTATTGCCAAAGGGTACAAAGGTATTGTTTTTTTCAAACTAATGCTTTGCGCAAAAGGTTGTGTGCTTTGGTTGGAGAGCGAATCTTCGAGCCGTTTAAAACCGTCTTGGTCGGCATGTAGCACATCGGTAAACACACCCGAAAGCGCGGTTGCCATTTGTGCTTCAATTACATAACCAAAAGGTAAAAACAAAAACGATTGGGCAAACGGTTTCAATTCATCTGTCCATGCGTAAGGTTTGTTGTCTTTGGCACGAAGAAACAAGGGCAATGCCGCAAAAACTATCAGTACCGAGTTGGCATTTTGTTTCACTATTTCGTCTAAGGGTTTGCTTTCGGTAAATTTTTCGCCATAAAGCAATTTTGGGCTTTGCCTAAAATAATAGCGTTTTGCCGGAATGTTTCGGTTTTTTAGTTCGGCAAAAAAACTATTGTACAGCATGGCACGATGGTCGTTGTGGTTGTCGGCTTCTATTAGTACAAGGTATTCGGTGTATTGAGTATAGTCTTTATACTCCGGCGTAAAAGCCCCTAAGTTACAAATGGTTTTTTCGATGGTTTTGCCAATGTTAAGTTGTTGTATGCCCAGTGGTTGCCTTGTGCGCAGGCGTGCGGCAGTTTGCGAAATTTCGTAAGGCAAATTCATTTGCAGCGGTAGTGTCGTACATATTTCACGCATTTCGCAGCCTTTGGGTAGTTCGTTTTGGCGTTTGGCAACCGGCTTTTTATCTTGTTGTTTTTTCTGTATTTCTTTTGCAATAAAAAACAAGGCAATAGCCAAAGCCGGAATAAGTGAATACAGGGTGGAAAACAGCAAGTATTCAGCAACCAATACCCCAACAAAAGCGGCAACAAGCCCTATTCTTTTTTCAATAAAAAAAAGAAATACTTTTTGTAAGGTTTTTGGAATGGTTTTAATGTTTTCGATGCGTTTTTGCCAAAAAGATTTATCGGTCTTGCCGTTGCTTTGTTTCTCATCTGTTGTGTGTTCGATAATACTTTGAAACAAAAAGCGATTGTAAATTCCGGTAAAAATATCTTGTTGTTTTTTCGATTTACAAACTATGGGCATGAGCAGGGCAGCCAATTCTTTTTCGTCGCAATTGGGTGGCAGTTGCTGCACTATGTGGGCAATGTGCAGGTGTGTATCTACGCCTACACGCATATCCTCGCCTGCCAAACTGCCAATGAAAGCATCTAAATCAATGTAATATTTGGTATTCCCTATTTTCATTTGTAGGCAGCATGTATTTTATCAAAATCATCTTTGGTTTTTGCCAAAATAGAAAACGACATGCGCAGAATTTCTACCTGACTGTCAATGTTTTCATTCTTTGGGTCGGGTTTTGTTAAATTTTCGAGCGAACCGTATTTTAGGTTTTCCAGAATATTTTTTGCATCGGCTTCGTTTTTGTTTACAATAAATTTCAGCCAGTGAATTAATTCAGCCGTAGCGGGTGCTTTGCGGTGCAAATTTTCGCGAACCTTCTCAAAAAAAGTTTTTATACCTTCAATGTTTTGCTGTACCAAAACCTTTTTATCAACATGTTTGAGCAATATTTCTTCCAATATTTTGCCTTGCGGAAACGGTATATCATAAAAAATGCAACGCCTCAAAAAAGCATCGGGCAACGATTTTTCGGTGTTTGAAGTCAATACCACAAAAGGTTTTTTGATTTCATTTACAACCACTTTATCGAGTTCGTGTATTTCCATAGTCATTTTTTCCATCACATCAAGCAAATCGTTAGGAAAGTCGCGCGGTGCTTTGTCTATTTCGTCAATCAGCACCAACGAATAATTTTTATCGTCTTCTATGGCTTTGCCCAAAGCATTTCGTTTTATGTAGTCTTTGTCAATGTTTATATCCTTCTTTTGGAGCTGAACATCTAAAAAATGTTTCAGGTGGTCGTAAGTATAAAGCAAATCTTTAAAAACCGAAATACTTTTGGTATTAAACTGCCGATAAATTACATCTTTTCCGTATTCTTTGCTTAACACTTTGGCAATGGCTTTTCCGGCTTCGGTTTTGCCTGTTCCGGGCAATCCGGTGAGCAACAAGGGCATTTGCAATGCTTCGGCAGTTCGCACAGCATCGCGCAAACCATCGAGGAAAACATAATTTTCTATGTTGGTGAATTTTTCTTTGGCTATCATTTTGTTTGGGTTTTTGTTGTGCTATGATAAATTTCGGGAACAAGAGCAGTCCACATATCCTGAATTTCCTGTTCTTGAGTTACGGTAACTTTGGGGTTTATGTTTTGTAAATTATACTCAAAAAAACGATTAATATCATTCTGAGTAATCAAAGGAAGAAAATCACGAAAAAAAATAGCTTTATTTGTTGTTGCCTTTGGATTGTTCAATTTCTTACTACCAAATAGTTTCATAAAAAATGGGACATTGTTTTTTTCTCTTATTTTTATTGTCAGAAAAACAACATAGTTAACTTCTTTGATTTCATCTTTAAACCAAAAATCAAAAAAATTATCTATCAAAGTATTCAATTCTTCCGATTGTAAATCTACATCAATACTGAAATGAAACAAATGAATACTTTTTTCATTGAATTTCGGATTTGATAAAATATCTTGGGGGTTATCTATCGTTTTGTCTAAATTTAACTGAGCCTGTGTTTTTCTTTTAACCGCATCAAACGATAATGTTTTGCGAAGTTCAATCAAGTAGGGCTGAAAATCAAATCTATCGCCAAGTTCCTCATTGAGTTGTACCACAAAACGGTCGAAAAGCCAATCGGGTTGGCTGGAGTTGAATGTCTGGAAATAAAAAAAACGTTTTTTGCCCACAAATCCAGAGATTAAATCATCAGTAATTTCTCTATCTAAATACAGAAATTTTTTATAAACACTACCCTCTTTAATCGAAAAATCGGTATAATGCTTTTTAAATTCTTCATCTTTAATTAGTTGTTTGAGTTGTTCAACAGATATTCCGCCATGTATATTTATTGTATGTCCTTTATAGGAATAATTATTATCGCCAAATGTTATATCACCCTCTATATTCTCAAAATTACTATCAGCACTTACATTTTTCGAATGCGAAACATGAATTTTAGCTTCCACCATTCTTTTTATTTCGGTAAATGCCGCATCATTGCTTTCTTTTATTTCTTTTGAAAAAGCGTCAATTTCTTTCACAATTTTTCGCAAAACATCTTCACCTGCATCTTTTAACACCTTTTCAATTTCGGTGCGTTCATTGATGTGGATATTGCAGCCATTGATATTTTGCAAAAAAATATTGTCATTACCTTCATTTCGCAGATAATTTTCAGCCATAAATTATTTGTCTTTTATTTTGTTTTTATCACCAAAAGTAATGTTTCCTGTTATATTAGAAAAATTTCCAGTTGCTACATTTTTACTGTTTTTAATAATAATCGTCGCCTTCTCATCATCGCCGCTTTCCATTTCGGTAAGTATAGCTTTGAGTTCGGCTTGCAATTCTTCGTCTTTTTTGAGTTTTGCTTTTAGTTTTGAAACAAAAGCTTCTTCAAAATCCTTATCTTCTGGTTTTTCTTTCAGGTCTTTCAGTTCTTCGATTTCTTTCTCCTCAATAATAAACCAAGGTTTAATTTTTTCCCATAGTTTGAGCATACTGCCTTTTGTAGCTTCTTTAAAATCTCCGGCAATTTGTCCGGCTGCTTTGCTGGTAAATACAGGCTTTACAAAATTGTAAACAGATAATGCTAATGTTGCTAAATCCATAATTTTAACGTTTTTTTAAATTGTTAGTAATTACTTTTATTATTCCATCTTATAAGTTTTAATACCCAAATAACTCATTGGGGCAAGTTATTTTGTTTTAATAAAACTTGTAAAAAATAAAAACACAAATATAAAAAACAATTTCCTTAAAAACAAATAAAACCAACAAAAAAATACTCCAACAGCCTTTTTGCGAAAAACGACCGTAAGGATTTTAATACTTATTAACAAATACCGCTTTTAAAACGCCGAATCTCTAATAATAGCAACGGGGTCGCTTAGAGCGACCCCGTTGCTTAACTCCGAGCGACCTCGTTGCTATACCCCCGTTAAACGTAGAGACGTTGCATGCAACGTCTCTACAAACAACGTCCCTACGGTGTTTATTCTGAATAAAATTTGTCTTCTGTCCATTTTTGCGGGTTGTTTGTAATGTATTCAAAAATGGTCTGATACGATTTATCATTGCCGATAATATGGTCGTAAAATCGGGGTTGCCATTCAAAATCGAAACCTAACCGATGTGCATGTTTTGAAACCGCCGATTTGTACGAACCAATAATTGACGATATTGAATTTTTGCCCTGATTTTGAAAACGTTTTTGTCCAATGGATTTTTCGGATTTTTCGGATTGTAGAGACAACGCATGCGTTGTCTCTACGGTTTATCATTAATCGTTAAAAAAAAAGTTTTATTTCATATCTTTTAGTATTTCAATTATTTGTGAAAGTGTTTTTGCTCCTTCCGTTTTTATTTCTTTGTCGAAAACCATAAAATATCTGTATTTATCACCTGCTTTACTTGCCCACTTTTCGGCAAGTCGTATTTTTTGCGAACTGTCTGTATTATCTAAATGACTGCCTTTTGTTTCAATTACAATGATTTTCCCGTTTTTCATTTTTACAATGAAATCGGGATAATGATTGATAAAACCGTTTATTAAAAAACCTTTGCCACGTTCTAAATTACGATGCCAAAAAATTACGCTGTCCAAATTTGAAATTTCGTAAATCACTTTTCGCTCAAAATCATTCATTTCGCCTTCTTCAACGTATAAATTTTTTGAAATTCCTGCAAGTGTATTTTTAGGACTAATTTTTTTGTGAAATTCAAATTCATCTTTGCATATTACCGTTCCTTTGTCCAAAAATTCAGTAAATTTCTTTTCTGCGTAAATGTCAGTTAATCGTTCTATTTTTTCTTTAATTTTGTTTACATAAAAAATTTCGTTATGTGTTAATTCCGTAATTTTTTCGCTGTTCAGGTCTTTGATTACGTTTTTAATGTATTCTGTTATTGCCGGTTCCGGTATTTCATCTATTCGTTTTATTTGTTTAGCAAGTCGTCCGGCAATTTGATTTATTTTTCCTTCAGGCGACAAATTTGTAATATATTCGACAAACGCTTCTTTTACTTGATTTTCGGCGTGGCGATATGCCGGAATGTATTCATCTTTGCGACCTTCAATTAAGTCAATACTTGCCATTTCTGATGAACTTTGTGTAAAATCAATTTTATGGTCTTCTTTGCTTAAATCAAAATCTAGTAATAATTCTTTTTTTGTAAGCAATACATAATTTTCGTTGTCAATCAAATTCGGACTTTTTTTCAAAAAGAAATTTGGAAGTTTTATATTTTTAACTTCTTCTTTGTATGTTTCTTTAACGGGATAGGTTTTTACTTTGTCCATAATTTCTGTTGGAATTATTTCTCCGTCTTTTTCAATTTCTTCAACTCTCTTTTCGTAGTTTTCTCCTTCATTTAAAGCGGTTTCAATTATTTCATTTGTTCGTTGTTCGCTTTGCTGGGATTTTGAAATTTCTTTTAATTGTTCTACATCAATTTCAATATCTGTAGAGACAAGGCATGCCTTGTCTGTACTATTGGTTTGATTTGTAAACAATTCTTCAAAAGTTCCTTGTTTTACAGATAAATTGCCTGTAGAGACGTTGCATGCAACGTCTCTACCTTCGTCGTAACAACGGTAATCTTTT
>DYNA01000045.1 GCA_020721325.1 Paludibacter propionicigenes | reverse complement strand
TTAGTAGGAAAAAAAGCTCCAAACTTTTCTGCACCAGCAGTGATTAACGGAGGCGAAATAGTTGAAAATTTTTCATTAAGCCAATATCTTGGAAAAAAATACGTGGTTTTTTATTTTTATCCAGCCGATTTTACATTCGTTTGCCCAACAGAAATTCTTGCTTTTCAAGAAAAATTAGCAGAATTTGAAAAAAGAGATGTAATTGTAGTTGGATGCTCGGTGGATTCACAATTTTCGCACTGGAAATGGTTGCAAACCGAGAAAAATAATGGCGGTATAAATGGCGTAAAATATCCATTGGTAGCCGACCAAACTAAAACCATTGCCGAAAATTTTGGCGTATTAGCCGGCAATTACGATTACGACGAAGAAGGAAATTCTGTATTTATCGGTACTCCAATGGCTTACAGAGGTTTGTTTTTAATTGATAAAGAAGGAGTTGTGCAACACGAAACCATTAACAACATGCCACTTGGCAGAAGTGTTAATGAAACTTTGCGAATGGTAAAGGCATTACAATATTTTGAAAAACATGGCGAAGTTTGCCCAGCCAATTGGGACGAAGGCGAAGAGGCGCTTCAAGCAACTCAAAACGGAATAGCAAATTATTTAAGCAAGCATTGATTTTTTCATGGTTAGATTTTGTTTTTGCACCTCGGACTTTGTTCGAGGTGTTTTTTTATAAAAAAATTCTTATTTTTGTATAAAAATTGTTATAATAATAAAGTTTTTTTTTACTTTAAAGTATTTTTATATAAAATAATTTGCACAATGAGAAAATATGTTTCTTTTACAATAGAAAATACAGAAAAATTTAAACAAAAAATTGCATTTTTCCTTTCTAAATATCAAATATTTAGCATTTTAGACAGCAATGACTTCAGTAAAATAAATAATAAATTCACTGATTATGAATACATTTCGGCATTTGATAGCTTAGAAATAATTAACGAGCAAGAAAATGACAATTTTGAATTTTTAGAGCAAAAGCATTTTGCCTTAAAAGATTGGCTCATAGGCTTTTTAACCTACGATTTAAAAAATGAAATCGAAAATTTATCATCTAAAAACTTCGATGGCATTAAAGCTCCAAAAATGTTGTTCTTTCAACCACGTTTTATTCTTATTATACAAGAAAAAAGAGTAAATATTTACTATCATACAGATTATAATACTGAAAATGAAACTATTGAAATTTTCAACCAAATTCAAAAACAAAATACAATTTTACAATTTTTTTTTTCAAAAAAAATAAGTATAAATCAACGAGTAAATAAAAAAAAATATATTGAATCCATCAAAAACCTACAAAAAAATATAAAATTAGGTGATGTTTATGAAGCGAATTATTGCATAGAATTTTATAGTGAAAATATTGATTTAGAACCTATTAGTCTATATTCAAAACTGAAAAGCCTCTCTCCTGCTCCATTTTCAAGCTTTTTTAGGTTTTTTGATACGTATATTATATCCGCTTCGCCCGAGAGATTTCTTAAAAAAAAGGGGGAAACAATTTATAGTCAGCCTATTAAAGGAACCATTAGACGTGGTTATACTGCTACCGAAGACCTTGAATTAAAAAATATACTGCTCTACAACCCCAAAGAACGAGCTGAAAATATTATGATAGTTGATTTAGTGCGCAATGATTTATCAAAAACAGCCCTATTTGGAACTGTAAATGTAGATGAATTGTGCCAGATTTATAGCTTTGCTCAAGTTCATCAATTGATTTCTACAGTAAGTTGTAAAGTGTCTGAAATTGAGGGTTTTAAAACCTTAAAAAATTGCTTTCCAATGGGGTCAATGACTGGCGCACCCAAAATTAAAGCCATGCAGCTAATAGAAAAATACGAAAAAACAAAGCGCGGAATATACTCTGGTTCAATTGGTTACATTAAACCAAATGGTGATTACGATTTTAATGTTGTAATTAGAACAATTTTATTTAATTCACAGCAAAAATACCTTTCATTTATGACGGGCAGTGCTATAACTCATTTATCAATTCCTGAAAATGAATACGATGAGTGTCAATTGAAAGCGAAAAGTTTATTTGATAGTATTTTAAAATAATTTGCAATTAAAAATATTAAAATTTATAAGTAAGTCCGTTTTTAAAACTATAAAATAGCTTTGGAATGGCTTTAGGAATTTCTAAATTATAATCAATCGGTGGATTTGAATCATAGGAAAAATTAAAATTGAAATCGAAATATACATTTTTCCATACTAAAAATCTAAAAATCGTTTCACTATAAAGCCGATATTCGGAGAAATGAAACACATTGGGCTGATAATAAGTTACATGGTGTATTTTAATATTGGGTGGAATTATAAAACCTGTCGAAAGATATAAATCGCCTTTAAGACGATTATAAATACTTGATTTTCCATTACTTAAATGTTCACGTTCATACATCAAAAGCGGTGCTAAGGACAGAAAATATTTATCTTTATTGATAATATTTAATCGAAAACCACTGCCTAAAATATTTCTATTTTTTAAAAGCTTTATAAAATTAAATTGATTTTGAATAAAAAATTCAAAAACAAAAAAACTTGATTTATAAAAAAAATGATTGTATCTGATGTGCTGAAAATTTTCATTTATTAAATTTGAACTATCTATTTTTGTATAAGAAATATCCGAAAATAATAAAATTGTATTACTTTTTTTATTTAATTCAAATCCAAAACTACCATTGATTTGAGCAATGGATTTTGTATTTTTCATAAAATTGGCGGCAATAGAAAGACTGCCAACAGTTGTATCAATGGCTCTTTGTCTATTCTTCTCAATATTAACAAGTTGTGCAATACTTTGAAAATAAAAAAAAAGAAAGAATAGGCTAAAAAAATAATTCATTTTAAGAAAAGGTAAATACATAAGATTTAGCAAAAAAAATTAAAAAAAAATGATAAAATAGTATCAAATTGCATTCGTTTTTAATGTTGCATTAATTTTTATAAATGTTTGATTTAAAATTTTTTACAATTTTATTTTAAAATTCATTAAAAGTAAAAATTACAAATTAAAGAAAAACAAAAAGTTGCAAACAAAATTACAAAAATTTTGTATAAATACAAATAAAAAAAGCAAAAGAATGTTGCACAAATAAATTAAATGTTTAGCTTTGCATAACTCTAATGAATAAAAAAATATCAATTTTTAATTTGTAGAAATTTAATCCAATTAAAAATTCGACCAAACAAAAAAAGTAATATGGAAAAAGAAAATAAAAAAATATTTAAAAAAATAGATAAATACAGTTTAGGCTATAAATTATTAAGAGCTTACGCAATGTTTTCTTTACGGCATTTTTTTTATAACACAATAAATATTTATGGTTTTGAAAATATCCCAAAAGATAAGCCATACATGGTGGCTCCCAATCATCAAAACGCTTTTATGGATGCCGCAGTTGCTATTTATTCGTTCAAAATGTGCATTTTTATTGCACGTGCCGACCTTTTTATAAACAAAACTTTGGCTAAAATTATTGAATGGCTTAAAATTATGCCCGCATACAGAATACGCGATGGAAAAGAAAATCTGAGTAAAAATGATGCTATTTTTAAGCGTTCTGCTGAAATCTTACAAAAAACTTCGCCCATTATTATTTTTCCGGAAGCTTCTCATAATAATAAACGCTTTTTACTTCCACTAAAAAAAGGACTTGCCCGAACAGCATTTCAGACAGAAGCAGTAACTAATTTTACCTTAAAACTTTCTGTTATTCCCACAGGAATTTACTACGATAATTACGAAAATGCTCTGGGAAATGTAACAGTTGTATTTGGGAAACCTATTTCAATTACAGATTTTAAAGATGAATTTTTAGCCAACGAACAACGGGCTTTGAATTTATTCAATAAGCGTTTAGCCGATGAAATGAAACAGCTAATAATCAATATTGAGAACATTGAGTTTTATGATACAATTGATTTTCTAAGACTTATGTATAGAAATGAAATGTACATAAAACTAAATTTGCAAGAAAAAAATACCCTCAATGATTTAATTGCCGATAAAGAGACCATCAAAAATATTCAAAAATGGAGCGATGCAAATCCACAAGAAATGCAAATTTTACATTCTAAAACCCAAGAGTATCGGAATGGATTAAAAAAATTAAATTTAAGAAATTGGCTTTTTCAACATAAAAAATTAAGCTCCATTTCTCTTTACCTGCAAAGTTTTTTTATGCTTCTACTTTTCCCACTTCATCTTTGGTGTTTGTTAAATAATTATTTGCCTATGCTTCCGGCAAAATTTATCAATAAAAAATTTAAAGACAGACAATTTCACAGCTCCGTAAAATTTGTAATGGGTGTTTTAATTGCTCCATTTATTTATATTTTACAAATGGCTATTTTTAGCACTTTTACTGATATTTGGTGGGCTAAATGGTTGTATTTGTTGTCGTTACCTTTTTCTTTGATGTTCAGTTTACACTATTTTAGATACTATACAAAATTAAAGGCTGCACTCAAATTCATTGGTTTGCAAAAAGAAAAAAATGCTGATTTTCAAAAATTAGACGTTTTGCAAAAAGAAATTATTAGAAAAGTAAATGAAATAAGCAATCTTGTTTAATAAAAATTATAACAGATTATAGTATAAAAAAATATAAGATTTTAATAACAAAACAAAATAAAAAATTAAAAAATTATTAATAAGCTACAATACAAATGAAAAAAATTTTCTCACTTTTATTAGCCGGAATGCTTCTCCATATAGCTCATGCACAGGAAGCAAGGCTATTGAGATTTCCTTCCATACATGGAAATCAATTGGTATTCAGTTATGCCGGCGATTTATATACGGTAGATGCAAATGGCGGAATGGCTCGAAAACTGACTAATCACATTGGTTATGAGATGTTTGCACGATTTGCGCCCGATGGTAAAACCATTGCATTTACCGGTCAATACGACGGGAATACTGAAGTATTTACTATTCCGGCTCAAGGTGGTGAACCTCAAAGAATTACATACTCAGCCACACTCACACGTGATGAAGTTGGCGATAGAATGGGACCCAATAATATAGTAATGGGTTGGACACCAAAAGGTGATAAAATAATATATCGTTCACGCTGTTATTCATACAACGATTTTCGCGGACAACTTTTTATGACTCCTATAAACGGAGGCATTCCAGAAGAAATCCCGTTGCAAAATGGAGGATTTAATTCTTTTTCGCCCGATGGAAAAAAAATAGCTCTTAACAGAGTTTTTCGCGAATTTAGAACTTGGAAACATTATCATGGCGGAATGGCTGATGATGTTTGGATTTTTGATTTTGAAACAAAAAAAACTGAAAACATTTCAAACAACAAAGCCCAAGATATTTTTCCAATGTGGCATGAAACAGAGATTTATTTTCTTTCCGACCGCGATTTTACTATGAATTTATTCAAATACAATACCGAAACCAAGCAAACTTCTAAAGTTACTGATTTTAAGGATTTTGATATTAAATTTCCAAGCATTGGAGGCGATAAAATTGTATTTGAAAATGGCGGTTTTATTTATAAATTTGACATAAAAACTCAAAAGTACGAAAAAATTAATATTCAGATAGCCAATGAATTAAATTGGGGACGCAGCAAAATAGTTGACGCCTCAAAATTAATTTTTGGCGGAACAGCTTCTCCTAAAGGGGAAAGACTAATTTTCTCAGCACGAGGAGATATTTTCAATCTTCCTGTAAAAGAAGGGATTACAAAAAATATTACCAAAACTTCAAATGCCCATGAAAAATACGCCACATGGTCGCCCGATGGAAAATGGATAGCTTATGTATCGGATAAAAATGGCGAATTTGAAATTTATATTCAAGACCCTGAAGGAAAAAATGAAGCTATTCAATTGACTTTCAATGCAGATACGTATAAATACAATATTGAATGGTCGCCCGATAGTAAAAAAATTATGTGGAGTGATAAAAAATTAAGGCTCAACTACATAGACATTGCCACAAAAAAAGTTACACAAATTACTGCATCCAAAATGTGGGAAATTCGCCAATATTCGTGGTCGCCCGATAGTCGGTGGATTGCTTTTGTTGATAACCCTTATGATAGCAAAGACAAAGTTTACATTTATAACTTAGAAACATCTAAAACAGAGCCAGTTACCGATGGTTGGTTTGATGTAAATGCACCAGTTTTCAGTAGCTGCGGAAAGTACTTATTTTTAGTTTCGGGTAGAACTTTCAATCCAACTTACAGTGCCACTGAGTGGAATCACTCCTATTCCGATATGGATAAAATTTATCTGATTACTTTATCAAAAGATACTAAAAATCCATTTGCTCCAACTAATGATTTGGTTTCCCTTTCAGAAAAAAAAGAAGAAAAAAATATGAAAACTGACGAAGGCAATAAAAAAGATACTAAAAAAGATGCCAAAACGGAAGATAAAAAAGAAGAGCAAAACTTAGTTCAAATTGATTTCGATGGCATAGTGCAAAGAATGGTTGCTTTGCCCATAGAATCTGGAAATTACTGGAATTTAGAATCTTCCGGTACAAAAATTTATTACAATTGCATGAAAAATTCGGATTCAGATACTCAACTCAAAATGTTTGATTTAAAAGAAAAAAAGGAATCACCACTCGGAAAAAATATGAATTATAGCTTATCATCAAATAAAGAAAAAATGGTGATTATGCAAAAAGGTCAGTATTACGTAATTAATTTGCCTGTTTCAAGTATTAGTTTAAGCGAGTCGGTTGATTTGAGCAATATGAAAATGTCGGTTGATTATTCTCAAGAATGGCAACAAATTTATTACGAAAGTTGGCGACAAATGCGCGATTTCTTTTTCGATGCCAACATGCACGGAGTAGATTGGAAAGCCATGCGCGACAAATACGCTGTTTTACTGCCATTTGTAAAACACCGCGAAGATTTAACCTATATTATTGGAGAACTTATTGGCGAATTAAACATAGGTCATGCTTATGTAAATAGTGGTGAAAAACCTGAACCACAGAGAATTAAAATGGGACTTTTAGGTGCAAAATTCAGTAAAGATGTTTCAGGTTTCTTTAAAATTGAAAAAATACTCGAAGGTGCGAATTGGGACGTTTCTTTACAGTCTCCACTTACCGAAATAGGCGTAAATACTAAAGTTAGTGAATTTATTGTTGCTATAAACGGTGTAAGCACAAAAGATGTGAAAAATATCTATGAATTGCTTGTTGGACAAGAAAATAAACCGGTAGAATTAAGCTTAAATTCAGTTGCTTCGCTCGACGGCGCAAGAAATGTAATTGTGATGCCCCGTTCTACCGAAGCCTCTCTGTATTACTACAATTGGGTTCAAGAAAACATAGAAAAAGTAAATAAAGCTACCAATGGAGAGGTTGGTTACATTCACATTCCCGATATGGGCGTTGCCGGTTTGAACGAGTTTGTAAAATATTTTTACCCTCAATTGCGAAAAAAAGCTTTAATCATTGACGACCGCGGAAACGGAGGCGGAAATGTGTCGCCTATGATACTCGAACGCCTTGCGCGCCAATGGGTTATGACTGCCCTACCCCGCAACGCAACCATTGGCGTTACCGACCCAAGCGATATGCACTTAGGTCCGAAAGTGATGCTTATTGACAATTATTCAGCTTCCGATGGCGATATTTTTCCTTATCGTTTCCGTTCCATGAAACTCGGTAAAATCGTTGGAGTTCGTACTTGGGGAGCAATTACGGGCATTAGAGGCAGTTTGCCGTTTGTTGATGGTGGCGATTTGAGAAAACCAGAATTTGCTAAATACGACCGCGAAGGAAAATCGTGGCTCATTGAAGGTGAGGGAATTACGCCCGATATTATTATCGATAACGACCCATACCTCGAATTTATGGGCGAAGACCAACAGCTCAACAAAGCCATTGAAGTTATTTTAGAAGACATTAAGAATTGGAAAGATTGGATTCAACCCATTCCAGATTATCCAATTAAAAATAATTAATTGTTTGATTTATAATATATTAAAAATTATTTTGTTTATAAAAATCTAATTTTTGAAACAAAATTTTTTTTAAAGAAAAGTATATCAAATAAACAAAAAAAATACCGATTTTTTTTAAAATCCTTTTTAAAAAAAAGGCAGTTCTAAAAAATCGGTATTTTTTATTTTTTTTGTATTTTTTTTCAAAAAATATAAAATAAAAACTGGTATTTTTTTTTATTTTTTCATTATTTTTTTAAAACTAAAATAAATAACTCTTTTGCAATTATTCTTTTTCATTTTTTTTATCAATTCTTTTTAAAATCCTAACCACATTGCCTTTTTCTAAATATTCCATTTCATCAAACTGAAAACGACTGATAAAAATACCTCTACCATGCAGTTTTTCAATACCTTCGGTAAGCAATGGATTTTGAACATCGAGCCAATTAAAGCCATTTCCTTCATCGGAAATAATCCATTGAAAAAAATCAGAATTTTGCTTAAAATCAATTTTTACAGTTCTTTTGGCAATTTCCGGATTTAATAATCTCGATTCGATAAGTTCTGTAAAACGGTTATTTTCAAGGGCTTCGCTTTTTTCTAAATACGAAATATTTAAGTTTCCGTGTTCAACGGCATTGGTAATCAATTCGGCTAAGCCCAATTCTATCCCAATTTTTTCAGAATCCTCCAAAAATTCTTTTACATATTGCATCAAATAATCGACCATAGCGGGAATGGAACGCATATCGGATTTAAAAAACTGGGTAAATTCGTGTTTCTCAGTACGAATAACCAAATTGTCAAATACGGTATGTTGCTCCACCATTTCTTGGTATTTTTGAAGCAATCGAACTAAATTTTCGGGATAAACCGGCTTTTTTAAATAGTTGTTTGCACCTAATTCTAAAGCTCTTATGGCATATTCTTCTGATTCAAAAGCTGTTGCCATTATAAAAATAGCGTCAGAATTTCTTCGGCGAATGGTTTCGAGAAATTGCAAACCGTCCATTTCGGGCATTTGAATATCGCAAATCACTACATCGGGGTCAAAATCGTCGAAAATTTCTAACCCCAACACACCATTTTCTACCGCTTCGCAAATAATTCCTTGCCGCTCTACAATGTTAAGAAAATACTTTCTCGAAAAGGCATCGTCTTCTAAAATAAGTACTTTCATTTTATTAAGGGACGTATCCATAAAAAATCTGATTTTTATAAAGGCTATGGTTAATTTTTTTTTGTAAAAATAAAAATTTATTTTAAAAAATAAAACATTTTTTTTTTTTTACTTTTTTATATTTTAAAAAATTTGAATGTTTTTAGTTTTTTTGGGTTCATTTCATAAATCTTTACTATTTTTGCTTTGTCAATTGCCCTTTTTTTTGTAAAAAAATTCATAAAAAATGATTAAAAATTTAAGTTTAGTTACCAAACAAGCTTTAGGATTTGGATTGATTCTCGCTATTATGGTGGGGGTAAATATTTTTTCGTTGGTTAAACTTGCGCAATTAAAACAAGATGTTGATGATGTAACAAAATTATGGTTGCCCAGCGTAATAGCTGTAAGTGAGATAAATACAGAATCTTCATCGCTTCGCATTTCGGAATTGCAACATGCTTTTAGCAGCGAAGAAGAAGGAATGCTGGTCTTTGAACAATTAATGGAATCGACCAAAAATAATATTCATGAGGTAAAAACAAATTACGAAACGCTTTTGAGTAGCGAGCGCGAGCGCGAGCTTTTTAGAAAAATAAGCAATAAATGGCAACGTTATACCGAATTAAACAACGAATTTATTCAGCTTTCGCGAAATAGAATGAAAGAAGAAGCCGTTTTTTTGCTCAATGACGAAGCTTTACAACTTTTCAACGATTTGACTCAAGATTTGAACGAACTTGTAAAACTCAACAAAAAGTATGCTTTCGATTCGGCTGAAAGAGCCAATATAACTTATAATTCAACACGTTACATTATTTTTTCGCTTTTAGCATCTACCATTTTTATTTCTATAATAATAAGTATATTTTTGGTAAGGGCTATCATAAAACCCATTCAATTGCTCGAAAAAGGAGTAAAAAATGTTGCTGAAGGAAATGATGCTTTTGAATTGCAAATTTTCAACAAAGATGAAATCGGAAATTTGGCGCAATCGTTTAACAAAATGACCAAAGCTTTGCGCAAAGCCCGACAGGAGAATCAATTGCAAGACTGGATTAAATCGGGGCAAAATCAATTGAACGAAATCATGCGCGGTGATATGGATTTATCAGCTTTGGCAAGAAATGTGATAACTTTTTTAGCGCAATATATTTCGGCTCAAATTGGCGCGCTCTATTTATGGAACGAAGACGAAAAAGTGCTTAAACTTTTGGGAACGTATGCTTTTTCAAGACGTAAATACTTGAACGACAGCATTAAACTGGGCGAAGGCATTGTAGGTCAAGCGGCTATGGAAAAACAAATCATCAGCATTACAAATATTCCTGAAGGTTACATTGAAATCAATTCGGCTCTGGGTAGCATTCCGCCAAAAAATGTTGTTGCAGTACCGTTTCTATTTGAAAATCATTTGGTTGGCGTTATTGAATTTGGAAGTTTAAAGCCGTTGAATCAACGCGATATGGATTTGTTTGAAATCATTATGAAAAATATAGCAATGGGTTTTAATTCAGCTATTTCGCGAAATAAAATCAGGTATTTGTTAGAAGAATCTCAAATTCAAGCCAAAGAATTGCAAAAACAACAAATGCGTTTGAAAAAATCGAACGAAGAGCTTGAAGAACAGACACTTGCACTTAAAGAATCGGAAGCGGCTCTTCAAGCTCAACGCGAAGAATTGCAAACCACAAACGAAGAATTAGAAGAAAAAACCAATTATTTGGAAAAACATAAAAAAGAAATTATCAAGCAAAATCAAGAACTCGAAGAAGCCCGAAATAATATTACCAAAAAAGCCAAAGAATTGGAAGAAATCAGCAAATACAAATCGGAATTTTTGGCGAATATGTCGCACGAATTGCGAACTCCGCTCAACAGTTTGCTCATTTTAGCCCGAAATTTATCCGAAAATGGCATGGATAATTTAACTTCAGACCAAATTGAATCGGCAAAAATTATTTACAACAGTGGAAACGATTTACTGGAATTAATCAACGATATTTTGGATTTATCGAAAATTGAATCGGGCAAAATGTCATTGAATTTGGACAAATTCAGATTGCAAGATTTTGAACGCAATGTGATTTCAACTTTTAATCACATGATAGCCGAAAAAGGCTTAAATCTTGAAATTATTCTCGATGAAAATTTGCCAGAATATATTCTTTCCGACTATCAAAAAGTAACTCAAGTTATTAAAAATTTGATGTCGAATGCCATTAAATTCACTCAAACCGGTACAATAACTTTCCGAATTTATGAAGAAACAGACCACGAACTCTTTAATTTAAACAGTTTAAAAATAGCTAAAAAAGTAATCGCTTTTTCGGTAAAAGATACCGGAATCGGTATTAAAGAAGATAAGCAAATAGCTGTTTTTGAAGCTTTTCAGCAAGCCGACGGAAGCACATCGCGCCGATTTGGCGGCACAGGTTTGGGACTTTCCATTTCACGACAATTGGTTTTACTGCTCGGTGGCGAAATAAAATTACAAAGCGAATTTGGTAAAGGAAGTGAATTTACTTTTTATATTCCTACAAAAATTTATCAAAAAACTCAAAACGTTTCGATTATTGAATCGGAAAAAGAAGAGATGAAAAGTGATGAAATAGAAGAAATTAAAGCCAAACAAAAAGCCTTAGAAGCATTTCAGAATTCTAAAAACAATATCAAAAGTTTTTTGGCAAATTCTTTCGACGATAGAATGAAAATTTCTAAAAATGAAAAAATAATTTTAGCTATCGAACCTGACATAACTTTTTCCAAAACCCTTCACAAAATGTGCAACGACAAGGGTTTCAAGTTTTTATCGGCTACAACCGGCGAAGAGGGAATTGAAATGGCGGAACGCTTTTTACCTACTGCTATTATTTTAGATTTAAAATTATCCGGTATTTCAGGGTATGAAGTTTTAGAAATTTTAAAAGAGAAAAAATTCACTCGACACATTCCTATTCACATCATTTCCAACGACGAACATCAAACTGAAGTCCTAAAACGAGGCGCAATCGGTTTCATTTCCAAACCCATCGACTCCGAAAAACTCGAAGAAGCCTTCACTACGTTAGAAGATGTTATTAACAAGAAAATCAAGGATTTACTAATCGTTGAAGACAACTCGGATTTGAGAAAATCGATTGTAAAATTAATCAAAAGCTCCGATGTAAATTGCACGGAAGCTTCTTCGGGAAGCGAAGCCATAGAATTAATTCGCCAAACTCGTTTCGATTGCATGGTTTTGGATTTGGGTTTACCCGATATGCAAGGTACGGAACTTCTCAATACCCTTGCTAATCAGCTCTATGTGAAAATTCCGCCGGTTATTGTTTATACCGGAAAAGAACTTTCGCAGGAAGAACATGCGCAATTGAAAAAATATTCCGATTCAATTATTATAAAAGGGGTTAAATCGGAAGAAAGACTTTTGGACGAAACCGCATTATTTTTGCATCGGGTTATTGACGACTTGCCCGACCACATGCAAAAAATTATTACAAACATTCACACTTCAAAAGACGATATTTTTAAAGACAAAAAAATATTGATAGTGGACGACGACATGCGAAATGTTTTTGCACTTTCAAAGATTTTGAACGAAAAAGGGCTTAAAATTATTAAAGCCGAAGATGGAAAAAAAGCACTTCAACTGCTTCAGGAAAATCCCGATACTAAGCTGATTTTAATGGATATAATGATGCCCGTAATGGACGGATACACTGCAATTCGTGAAATTAGAAAGATAAAAGAATATATCAAATTGCCAATAATTGCGCTTACTGCCAAAGCAATGAAGGAAGATAGAGATAAATGTATGGAAGCAGGTGCTACCGATTATTTGTCTAAACCTGTTGATATTGAAAGACTTATATCTTTAATTCGAGTTTGGCTTTATAATTAAATATCATTTATTTTGCAAAATTATGTATTCAAAAATTAAATATACCTTTATAATTAGTCTGATAGCGTGGCTCATTACTTATCCTTTGGTTTGGATTGTAATGACCTCCGTAAACAAATATATTTCTGAAAATGAGGACAATAAGATAATAAAGCAAGTTACGCAAATAACTCACGAACTTGAATTAAAAATTGCAAACATTGAGCAAATAGCCTCAACCACAGCACATTCGTTTATTGCTTTAAAAAAAGAAAAAAAAGCTTATCCTGAGACTATTTCTGAAATTTTGCATACCAATTTAATCAATAGCCCTCAACTATTTGGAATTTGGTCTATTTGGGAGCCGCACTCATGGGACAATCACCCTGATAGTTCTAAAATTCAGAACTTTGCGCCATACTGGAATAAGCTTGAAAACAAAATTTTGCTCGATACACTGCTCAATTACAACGACCCTATTTTGGGAAAATATTATTTAGAACCAAAAAAAAATCGAAAAACAACCATTTTGCCTCCTACAGAATACACCATTGGCAAGAAAAAAGTCATTCTTTCAAGTATTGTTTATCCCGTTTTTATTGAAAACGATTTAAGGTCGGTGGTAGGAGTAGATTTTAATTATGATTTTTTCCAATCTATTTTAGACAAATTTAGCAATTATACTACCGCAAGTATGGCTATTTACAACAACGACGGGCGCATTTTAGCTCATTCCGACCATTCAAAAATTGGAAAATTTATTGGGAAAGAAGAAAAAGATTTTTTTTATAACGAATTTGATTTTTTAAATCATTCGCTCAAAAATAAAGAAGATATTAAAATCACTTTGTTTTCTAAAGACTTAAACGAAAGAATTACCGTTTTTTTAAAACCCATAGTGATTAAAAATTATTCCGGTCATTACTCGCTACTCATTAGCGAGCAAACTTCTAAACTTTATGCAAACAAAATAAATTTGAACAATAAAGTTCTCATTTTACTCATTGTAAGTTCTATTTTCTATTTTGTAGTTATTTTTGTCATTATCAACCACTTTACAAAGCCACTTTTCTTAGTTTTAGAATATATTTTGAGCATTGCCGATGAGAATACAAATCTAAAAATACATAAAAAATACCGTAAAATGAACGATGTTCGTGGCAATATTTTGCAAAGTATTGAATTTATGAACCAAAAATTAAAAGAAAAACAACGTATTACCCAAGAACAAAACGAAATAGCCGAGTGGATTAGAGTGGGACAAAGCAAACTTTACGACTCGATGCGAGGAATTTTTTCAATTAAAGATATGTCGGAAAATATTTTATTCTTTCTTTGCAAATACCTTGATATTCAGATTGGTGCATTGTATTTACACTACGAAAAAACAAAATATTTAAAACTTTCGGCAGCTTTTTCGCTTACCTACGACGATAATGTGAACAATTACATCAACATTGGCGAAGGTTTGCTCGGACAAGCTGCGCTTGACAATAAAATTGTAGCACTCGAAAATGTTGAAAACGATTATTTTTATAGCAGCTCTTCTACCCTAAAAATTTTACCGAAATATTTAATTGTTCTTCCGTTTTCGCTCAATAAAAAAGTAATTGGTGTTTTAGAATTTGGCAGCTATGAAAAAATTGAAGGGAAAAAATTAAAACTTCTCGAAAATACGCTCGAAAACATTGCCATTGCCCTAAATTCCGTTATGATAGCCAACAAAATAAGCAAACACAGAAAGAATAAAAAAATATAACTTTTCAAAAAAAAAAGATTTGGCAAATTTTAAAAAATGCCAAATCTTTATAATTTTAGCTAAAACAAATTATAATAAATTATTAATTTTAT
Source organism: Paludibacter propionicigenes (assembly GCA_020721325.1). Taxonomy (GTDB): domain Bacteria; phylum Bacteroidota; class Bacteroidia; order Bacteroidales; family JAIFNL01; genus JAIFNL01. The sequence continues at coordinate 11,984 of DYNA01000045.1, read as the reverse complement.
CTTGCCATTTTTTAGCTATTTCCATCTCCTCGCTTTGCTCTAAAGGTGCATGAGAACTATAAAGCTCCAATGCCATATCCACTTTGTCTTTGTTGTGAAATGAAAAAATAAGCTCCAATTTATTGAATAAACTTTGATTGGAATTAACACATACTGCTTTAACTTTCTTAATATCAGTAAATTTTAAAATTTGAGTTATCTCTTCATTTTCGTGTAAACGATAATAAAAAAGCATTTTTTGTTGCTCATCAATCCCGATGGCAACTCCGCTCAAAATTTCAAAACTATCAATTTTGCAGCTATGCTCCGATGCTAAATTCGATAAAGCTCCAGCTATTTTGGATGCTTGCTTTTTACGACTCATCGCTATTAATACAAATGGCAAAATTGTTAAAAAAACAAATGCCAGCCCGATTACTATTGTTCCTGTTCCCATTTTTCTTGAATTTTTTTTTATTAAATTATTTTTTTTTCGTTAATATTTTTTACAAATATGTTGATTTACAATACTTTAAATTTATAAGAATCAACCTTTTCAAAACTAAAAAATTAACGAATTATACCAAAGACCAAAAAAGTCGAACTTTAACTAACGAATAGTCATTTTTTCAATTTATTATAAAATATATGAAATTTATTTATATAAAAAACTGATTATTAACAAATTGAAACGAAGACTTGAAGTTTTTTGGTCATACAAAATACGATAAAGCTAAAAAAAGATTTTAGCTCTGTCACCAAAAAAAATGGAAAGGAAAACCAATCTCAGATTTATTCAACTCAATTAAAAAATAAGCAGAATCACATCTGTTTTGTAAAAAAATAACATTTATTAATATATTTATTTGTCGGCTTAGTTTTGAATTAAATCTATCAAAATTGTAACTAAAAATCTCAGAAATACTTTTAAATAAATGTTTTACACTATTTGAAAAATTTATGTTTGAATTTAATACTTCTGTAAAATATTTGCTGTTTGGTAAGTCTTCATCATTCAAAGAATTATTTTTCAAAAAAGAATTATTTACTACATTTATTTGAAAAAAATGCAGTAAAATTAAAAAAATTAAAACAATTCTTTTTAAAAATTCAAACATCTAAATGACAGATATTAAATACATTAGATAAAAAATACATCAATTTTAAACTCACAAAATTATAAAATTTATTCTATTTATTTTAATTACTTAAAAATAAAAAATTCGTTTCTTTTCATAAACAACTTTAAATCTTTGTTAATCAAGCTTTTTAAAATATAAAAAACTTAAAAATAACAAATACATAAAATAAAAAAATATCAGTATTCTAAACATGACCGTACTTATGTTCTTTCGCCTCAAAACATATTCCGAATTGCAAGCCATACTTTTTTATAATAATTTTTTTTTAACTTTCAAAAACAAAGTTAAAAAAAATTCATTTAATTCAATCTTTTTTTTTATTTTTTTTTAAAGTGAAAAAAAATTTGTTTGTAAAAGATAAAAGTTGTAAATTGTATTGTTTTTTAAATGATAAAAAAAATGAATTTTATGAAATAAACAGTTATAAAACAGTAAATTATGAATTTTAAAAACGTATTAAAAACAACCATTGGCGTTATTTTTTTAACGCTTTTTCTTATTCTGCTGCCAACATGTAAATCCGGCACAGAAATAAATGCCCATAAAGCCGGTTTTAGACAATACATAACCGCTTATACTTCAGGCATTATCTCAAAAGAATCAATAATTAAAATTAAATTGATTAGCGATTTTGCAAAAAAAATCAAAAAAAGTGATAAAATTTTAAATTCTTTATTTTCCATTTCACCGTCAGTTGATGGAAAAGCATATTGGGCTGACGATAATACCCTTGAATTTAAACCCGAAAAAAGTTTAAAATCGGGTGAAAAATATACCGTAGAATTTAATTTGGGAAAACTCGCCAAAGTCCCGGGCGATTTAAGTGAATTTATTTTTAATTTTGAAACCATCAAGCAAAACTTTGATGTTGAGTTTGAAGAAATTCAAACGACCGATTTAAAAAAATTTACAACCCAAAAAGTAATAGGAACGCTTAAAACTGCTGACAATGAGCGTATTGAAAATATCAAAAAAATTGTAGAAGCCTCGCAAGGTGGAAAAGATTTAAAAATAGAATGGGAATCGGACGGACTAAATCACCGATTTGAAATTGATAAAGTACTCAGAACTTCAGCCTCAAACTCTTTGAAAGTGGCTTGGAACGGCGAAAAAATTGGGATTGAAAACGATGGCGGACAAATTATTACCATTCCTTCGATAAACGATTTTAAAATATTATTCACTCGTTTGGAAAATCAACCCGAACAATTTGTATTCGTACAATTTTCAGACCCATTAAATCAAAATCAGGATTTAGAAGGACTTGTAAAAATAATTGGGGTTGATGATGTGAGAACTATTATTGATGGAAATACCTTAAAAGTTTATCCAAACAAACAGTTAGAAGGCGATTTTAAGCTCGAAATTAACGCTGCTATTAAAAATATTCACGATAAAAATTTAAAAAGCAATTATTCAGAAGTTGTTCATTTTCAAGAACTTAAACCAGCAGTGCAAATGGTTGGAAAAGGTTCTATTTTACCTTCTTCTTCAAATGGATTGGTTTTTCCGTTTGAAGCTGTAAACTTGAAAGCTGTTGATGTTCAAATTTTTAAGATTTTTGAAACCAATGTAACTCAATTTTTACAAGTAAATAATTACGAAGGAAATTATCAATTAGAAAGAGTTGGAAAACCCATTTTGCGAAAAACAATAAAATTAGACGACAAAGGGGTAACTGATTTTAATAAATGGAATCGTTTTACATTGGATTTGAATGAGTTAATACAAACAGAACCCGGAGCAATTTACCGAATTACTATTGGATTTAGGCAAAAATATGCCATTTTTGCTTGCGAAAATTCCGAAACGGAAAGTGTTGATAGCGAAGATAATACAGTAAATTTGGAAGATGATGAATTTGACGCGGCTTCCGACCCAGAATCGTCATATTGGGATATGTACAACGAAGAATATTACTACGACGATTATTATTACGAAGACTACAATGAATATTGGGATAATCGCGAAAACCCTTGTCATAGAGCATATTACGGAAAACATAGAAACGTTTCGCAAAACATTATAGCTTCAAATTTAGGCATCATTGCAAAAAAAGGAAACAATGGCGACATCAATGTGTTTGTAACTGACATTCGCACTACCGAACCACTTTCAGAAATTGATGTGGAAGTACGTGATTATCAAGACCAAATTTTGGCTACAGCCAAAACTAATGCCGAAGGAAAAGCTGAATTTAAAAAATTGGACAAACCTTTTTTCATAATAGCTAAGCAAGGAAAAGAACGGGGTTATTTAAAAATTAACGACGGTAATTCTTTGTCATTGAGCCACTTTGACGTAAGTGGTGCTGAAATAAAAGACGGAGTTAAAGGTTTTATTTATACCGAAAGAGGCGTTTGGCGACCCGGAGATTCGATTTTTGTGAGTTTTATTTTGCAAGAAGAAACAGAATTGCCTGATAAACACCCTGTTGTTTTTGAAGTAAAAGACTCTCGTTCTCAATTAGTTACGCGAATGGTAGAAAAGAAAAACGAAACAGGTTTTTATATTTTCAAATTAAAAACAGCCGATGACGCTCCTACCGGAAATTGGGACGCTACTGTAAAAGTCGGTGGCTCAAGCTTTTACCATAAATTGAAAATTGAAACCATTAAGCCCAATCGTTTGAAAATAAAATTAAATTTAGACGAAAAAAGAGTACTTACGGTAAATTCTGACCAAGAGATTAAAATGAACGTTCTCTGGCTACATGGTGCGATTGCAAAAAATTTACAGGCAAAAGTTGATGTTTCGCTTCATGCCACTCAAACAAATTTTGCTAAGTTTCCCGATTACGTTTTCGATGACCCAACAAAGTACTTTGAATCAGAAAAAGTAGAAATTTTTAGCAATAATATTGACGAAAACGGTGAAGCTTCATTCACTCCAAATATAGAAGCCAGCGAAAATGCGCCGGGAAAATTAAAAGCCACTTTTGTAACTCGCGTTTTTGAAAAAGGAGGCGATTTTAGCATCGACCAGCAAACCGTTGATTTTTCACCTTACGAGTCTTACGTTGGTTTAAGATTGCCAAAAGGCGACAAAGCACGCGGCATGTTGGTTACTGACAAAGCTCATAAAGTTGAAGTTGTGATAGTTAGCCCCGAAGGAAAACTTCTTTCCGAAGCGCATAATTTAGAATTTTCATTTTACAAATTAAGCTGGCGTTGGTGGTGGGACAAATCAAGTTCTGACTTAGCCAACTATATTTCAAGTGGTTACGCCGAACCTCTTTCAAAAAATTCGGTTACAACCAAAAATGGAAAAGCCGAATGGAACATTCAAGTAAACGAACCCGAATGGGGACGCTATTTGGTACATGTAAAAGACTTAAATACAGGACATTCGAGTGCAAAAATTGTATATATCGATTGGCCCGGTTGGGCTGGAAGACAGCAAAATGACGGCACGGGTGCTACCATGCTCAATTTTTCTGCCGACAAATCCACTTACAAAGTTGGTGATGAAATTAAACTCACCATTCCTTCAAACGAAGGTTCAAGAGCTTTAGTAAGTATTGAAAACGGAAGCCGTGTAATAGAAAGTTATTGGGTAAAAACGTCTAAAAATCAAACGGAATTTTCTTTTAAAGCAAAAAAAGAAATGACCCCAAATGTGTATGTGCATGTTACAATGTTACAACCTCATGCTCAAACACTTAACTCCTTGCCTATTCGACTTTACGGCATCATTCCTATTTCGATAGAAAATGCAGAAACCAAGCTTGAACCCGAAATTTCGATGCCAAAAGAATTAGAAGCTGAAAAAGAATTTACGGTTACCGTTTCCGAAAAAAACAATCGACCAATGACTTATACTTTAGCGGTGGTTGATGAAGGACTTTTGGATTTGACTCGTTTCAAAACTCCAAATCCGTGGACAACTTTTTACGCTCGCGAAGCCATAGGCGTGCGCACATGGGACATGTACGACTGGGTAATTGGTGCATTTAACAACGAAATTTCGCATTTAATTTCAATCGGAGGCGACGAAGATGCAAATGGAGCAAAAAATAAAAAGGCAAATCGTTTTGTTCCGGTGGTTAAATTTTTAGGTCCGTTTACACTAAAAAGTGGTAAAAATTCGCACAAAATTAAAATGCCAAGATATGTTGGCTCGGTTAGAACTATGGTAATAGCCGGAAACAAAGGTGCTTACGGAAGTGCTGAAAAAACCACACCCGTTACAAAGCCCGTTATGGTTTTAGGTTCATTGCCAAGAGTTTTAAGTACTGGTGAAAAATTGAAACTTCCTGTTAATGTGTTTGTTATGAAAGACAACATCAAATCGGTTCAAGTTGAGATAAAAACCAATAAACTTTTGAAAATTGAAGGTTCAAACACAAAAACCGTTAATTTTGCTCAAAAAGGCGATCAATTTATCGAATTTGATATGCAATCTCTTAGTAGTGAGGGAATTGCAACCGTTGAAATCATTGCAACAGCCGGAAGCAACAAATCAACTTATGAATTGGAAATTGATGTACGCAATCCAAACCCCAAAATGCACAACGTAAAATCAAAAGCCTTAAAAGCTGGCGAATCTTGGACAATTGATTTTTCGCCCATCGGTGTGAAAGGAACAAATGTAAACATGCTCGAAGTGGCTAATATTCCGCCACTTAACTTAGAAAAACGCATTCAATATCTTATCCAATATCCTTACGGCTGCGTAGAACAAACCACTTCATCGGTTTTTCCACAACTATTTTTAAGTGATTTGGTAAAACTTGACGATAAACGAAAACAGGAAATTGAGAAAAATGTAAAAGCCGGAATTAAACAATTAGCTCAATTTCAACATTATAGTGGTGGTTTAGGTTATTGGGTCAATAGCAACGATGTAGATGATTGGGGAACTTGCTATGCCGGACAATTTATGCTCGAAGCCCAGAAAAAAGGCTATGCCATGCAACCCGGATTTATGGACAAATGGCTTAAATATCAGCGCAAAACAGCACAAAATTGGGTCGATGCCGGAAATCGTTCGCAATTTATTCAAGCCTATCGGCTTTATACTCTGGCACTTGCCGGAAATCCCGAACGCGGTGCCATGAACCGCTTGCGCGAAATTAAAAATCTTTCAAACGACACGAAATGGCGTTTGGCTGCTGCTTACGTACTTGCCGGAAAGCCCGAAATAGCTCAAAAATTAGTTGCCGATGCCAACAAAACGGTCAATCCTTATACCGAAATGTCTTATACTTACGGTTCTGCCGAACGCGACAAAGCCATGATTTTGGAAACTTTGGTGCTTTTGAGCAAAGAAACTGACGCTTTTGATATTTTAAAAGCACTTTCCAATGAATTGAGTTCTGAACGTTGGCTTAGCACGCAAACCACTTCGTATTCCCTTTTGGCTATAGCCAAATATGCTACTAAAAACAAAACTTCTGCTAAGCTAACTTATTCATTTACAAAAGATAATGAAAAACAAAAAGCCATTAGCGAAAGTTTAAACATTTCGCAAATAAAACTGTCGAACGCCGATAATGCATCGCAAAAATTGACCATTAAAAATACAAGCGGCGGAATTTTGTACGTAAATCTCATTCAAAGCGGAATACCCGAAATTGGAAATGAAACCAGCGGCGAAAGCAAATTGAACATGAAAATTACGTATCGAAATACCGATGGTGATGCCATTGAACCCAATGAATTGGTGCAAGGCACTGAATTTTTAGCCGAAGTGGTCATTAAAAACCCCACTCAAAACGAATATCGAAACATAGCTCTTACCCAAATTTTTCCTTCGGGCTGGGAAATTATGAATACCCGATTATTTAATTTCGGAAACTTGGGAGCTTCGCACGTTCCAACGTACATCGATATACGAGACGACCGGGTTTACAACTACTTCGACATGAGTGCAGGCGAAAGTAAAACCTTCCGTACCTTATTGGTAGCAAGCTATTTAGGCAACTTCTATCTGCCTGCTCAATACGCTGAAGCCATGTACGACGGCACCATTTATTCGCGACAAAAAGGCAAATGGATTTCAGTTATTTTGCCAAATGAATAAATAAATTTTCATTTTTATAAAAAAAATGGCAAAATAACGTTTTTTTGAAAAAAATCAAAAAAATATAAATACTTCAAAATAAAACCTGTACGTAAATTAATTTCTTACAGGTTTTTTTTTCACCTATTTTTTTTGCAATTTCAATTTTTCTTTTTATCTTGCATTTATAAAAAAACAAAACTAAATTTTAATAAATTTTAATTAAACTTTAATATTAATCTAAGTCAAGAAATAAAGAAAATTTCTTGTAAAAAAAATTTATAAATGAAAAAAATTACATTTATAATAGCATTGCTATTAATGACTAAAATTATTTTTAGTCAAGCCAAACAAATTTCGGGTTCTGTAAAAAATACAGCAGGCGAAAATCTTCCGAATGTAGAAATTAAAATAAAGGGCTGAAAATCAACCACTACAACCGATTCGGAAGGGCGATTTACAATCAATATCAGCGAAAAAATTAAAAAAATTGAAATTGAAAAATTTCAGGAATACAAACTTCAAACAATTGACAAAATCAATGAAAATGAATATGCAATTGTTTTGGTTGATGTGTTGGATTTAACGCTCGAAGAATTATTAGAATTTGAAGTCGTTACAGCGAGTAAAACCGCCGAAAAAATTAGTGAAATACCGGCTTCGGTGGTGGTGATTACTCGCGAAGAAATTCAAAAAAAAGCTTATACTTCTTTATCGGATATTTTGCAGAATATTACAGGAGTTTATATGATTGACGACTATTTTTGGCTGGGAAGTACAAATTATGGGGTTCGCGGTTTTTTTTCGACCGGACAGTTTAATGATATGGTTATTTTGGTCAATGGAGTTAGCCAACTCTCTGATAAATACGGCGATTACCCCGATGTAAAAATAAATGTTCCGGTAGAAGCCATCGAACGAATTGAAGTAATAAAAGGTCCAATGTCGGTAATTTATGGCACAGGAGCTTTTTTTGGTGCTATTAACATAATTACCACCGACAGAGAAAATAATAAAGGATTTGCATCGGCTGCTTTGGGCAATTATGGCTCGCAAAAAGCAAACGCACACATTACCAATAATTCCGAAAAACTTAAATTTACATTCAACGCCGCTTACGAATCTACGCAAGGAATTGATGTGCCTTTCTCTGATATTACAAGCAAAACGGGCATTTTAGAATATGTTGGTTTAACCCCCAATGCTTCAACAGGTGGGCAGCGCGACGACAAACGAAAATATTTTAATTCGAATATAAAATACGAGAATTTTTTTTGGGACTTTTCGTATGCCGAAACTCAAAAAGATATTTTTGATGGACAGCCCAGCTTTAATGACGGTTCGCAAATGACCACCAAAGCCACAAACATTGCTTTCGGATACGAAAAAGAATTTTCAGAAAAATTTACAACACTCTTAAAATTAGGATATTACACACACGGACACGTTACAGATTATTCGGTTTTCAGACCCAATTATTACGAAATTGATGCTCAAAATACAGAATCGTATGATTTTGAATGGAATTTCTTTTTTAACTTATCAGAAAAAATAAATATTATTTCCGGTATTTACAGACGCACGGTTTTGAATATTCATCAAATTTCCGATTTTAGCTATTATGGAATCGTTTATGGTGGAGGAGAAGCCGGTTTGCTAAAAGATGAAAATTATTCCACAAATGCTTTTTTTGCGCAAATTAAATATTCTCCTTTTGAAAAATTAAAATTAGTGGGTGGAATACGATTTGAACATTTGGACGATTACTTAATGTATTACTCACGCGGATTGGTTTCGGAAGACCCTGCCGACGGGCTTAGCCCAGACGACCCCGAAAATAGAAAAATAATTAATGCCGGATATCTTCCCGAAAACAATGGATTGGTTATTATTCCACGTTTTGCGCTGCTTTATTCGCTCAACAAAAGCAATGTAGTAAAATTTTTGTATGGAACTGCTACCAAACAGCCCTCATTTTCAGAGAATTACAGACAATTACCTGCAAATCGTCCACAACTCGAAGCGGCTATAATGAATACTTATGAATTGAATTATATTGCCAATTTTAACTCAAAATTGGATGTTTCGGCAAGTATTTTCTACAACCAACTCGACAAATTAATTGTTGCCACGAATATTTACAATCAAGAAAGCGGCGAATGGGATATTTACAGTTCCAATTCCGGAAAAATGGAAACACAAGGAGTTGAATTAGGATTAAAATATCATTTTGACTACAAATTAATGGCTGATTTTGGAGTAATTTATCAAAAATCAAAAAATTTAAAACAAGGCTACGAAAATATTGATTTAGAATATTCACCCAATTTATTGTTCAATGCCGGAATTATTTACAACATTTCAAACAATATATCACTCTCATTAACAGGAATTTATGTAGATGAAATGGAAACATATTGGAAAACGGAATCGACCCCTGAAAATGGTTATCGGATAGGTGAAAAATCAAAAGCTTACACTTCCATCGATTCAAAACTTAAAGTTTCAAATATTTTTAATAAAAACATTTTTCTCGAATTAACGGGCAAAAATATTTTCGACAGCGAAATTCGTTATCCCACAACTACTTCAAACGCTTGGATAGACAAAGGTTCATTAGGTTTTGGCAGAAGATTACTCATCTCTGTGGGAGTTAATTTTTAATTCGCTATAAATAAATTAATTACAAAAAAAACTGCAAATTGAAAAATTTGCAGTTTTTTTATTATCGTTTGTAAAAAAATTATACCAATTGTTTTGCAACGTCCAAAGCAGCTTGATAATCAGGCTCATGTGTAGCTTCGGCTACATATTCTACGTGACGAACAATTCCATCTTTATCAACAACTACTGTTCCGCGAGCCAAAAGTCGCAATTCTTCAATCAAAAAGCCATATTTGGTTGAAAAATCCAAATCGCGATAATCCGATGCCGAAACGACTTTATCAATGCCTTCGGCAGCACAGAAACGGGCTTGGGCAAAAGGTAAGTCGTTGGAAATGCCTATGATAGCTATATCGCTGCTCAACGAAGAGGCTTCTTTATTGAATGTGCGGTTTTGAGTAGCGCAAACCGGCGTATCGATGGAAGGATAAATGGATAAAATAACCACTTTTCCGGCATAGTCAGAAAGTTTTACCGGAGCTAAACCGCCGCCAAGTACCGTAAAATCAGGAGCTTTATCGCCTACTTTTATTTCATTGCCTACCAATGTGATGTAACCACCTTTAAAGGTTACTTTTTCTTTGTTTTTTGTCATGATTTTTTGTTTTTTTTTATAAGATTATTTTTTATTTTTTGTAAAAAAATCAAATTCAACCTCCACTTATCTGATTTAAAATCAACAAATTATCGCCATTTTTTACATACGTAGAATCTCGTTTTTCTTTTCGTATCAACTCGCCATTGAGTTTTGTAACAAAAAACGAATAAGAGAAATTCATTTGTTCAATGATTTGATTTATTGTTAATTGCTCTGTATCAAAAGTTACGGGTTTATTATTTAAAATTATTTTCATCAATTTTAAATTTATTTTTATTTTTTTTATGCTGCAAATCTAAATAATTAAATTCAGATAAAAAAGTCTTTTATTGAAAAAAAATATTTTTTAAACTTTTTTAAAAAATAAAAAAAGCAATCTAAATCTTTTTAAATTTGCAACCTACATAAATACTAAAAAAAATGCAAAATAACAAATACTTTAAAAAAAAAATAGCTAAAAGACGCTATTTACTTGATGCAAAAAAACTCTAAAATAATTAAAAATAAAACTAAAAAAATGATAAAAGCTTTATTTCCGGGCAGTTTCGACCCTTTCACTAAGGGACATGCAGATATTGTAAATCGAGCATTGCCATTGTTTGACAGAATAATTATAGCTTTTGGAACAAATTCGTCTAAAACGCGCTTCATCAAATTGCAATATATGGTGGATTGTTTAGAAAAAATGTATGAAAAAGAGCCAAAAATAGAAATTACTACTTATTCCGGTTTAACTGTCGAGTTTTGTAAAAAAAACAGTATTCAATTCATTTTGAGAGGTTTGCGCAATTCAACCGATTTTGAATACGAGCGCACCATTGCGCACTTAAATCAAAGTATGGACAAAAGGATAGAAACGGTTTTTTTGGCTACAACGCCCGAAAATTCATCGGTTACATCTACCATTGTCCGCGAAATTATTCGCTTTGGAGGCGATGCGTCTAATTTTGTCCCCTCGCTAATTAATGACTTTTTAAAAATTCGGCAAAACCTTAATTTACAGTAACATCTGGAATAGCTACACTAAAAACCGAACCCGTTCCATGCTTGCTTTCCACTTCAATATTGCCTTTTAAAGTATTTGTAAATTCTTTGCAAAGCAGCAATCCCAAACCGGTTCCTTTTTCATTGTTAGTGCCTGAGGTAGAGTAATTTCCATAGGTTTGAAATATATTTTGAAGTTTATCGGGTGCTATTCCTATTCCATTGTCTTTGACTTGAATTTTTATTAAATCCTTGTTTCTAAAGGCAATTAACGAAATTGAACCGTTTTTTTGAGTGTATTTAATTGCATTTGACAATAAATTTCTTAAAATCGTTTCCACCATTAATTTGTCGGAAGTAAAAGTTAAATCTGGCTCAATAATTTTTTGAAACTTAATTTCTTTTTCAGCAATATTTCCTTTTAACAATTCTTCCAAATCTTGCACCATTAAATTAAAATCGATTTGCTTAAACTTTATAATCATTCTATTTGATTGAATCTTAGCCCAATACAAAAGATTATTCAACAAATTAAGACTTTGTTGAGTGGCTTGCAAAATAATTTTATCTGGGGTATATACAATACACCAATCTATATACATAAATATGTTAAA
>DYNA01000195.1 GCA_020721325.1 Paludibacter propionicigenes | reverse complement strand
CATTCTCACACAAACAAAAAAGCAGTCGGTTTCGCTCTAAGCCAAACCGCCTGCTAAATTCTATGTTATAAATTGTTTTCGGTTTTCAGTTTTCGGAATTTTGTAAAAAAAAATATTTTTATCAAATAACTTCTAAACAAAACCCAATTCACCCTTCACCCTTCACCCCTCACCTTTCACCTTTCACCTTTCACCTTTCACCTTTAATTACGTTCTGAGCCAATAAAACGGATTTACTTCTGTCGTTTTTTGGTTCCAGTAGTCGGGCGTAATGCGTTTGTCGTCTAAAGTTTTCAAACTTTTTTCGTAAACTGCTATCACCGGATTAAAAATAATGCTCGTAACTCCCACTGTATAAGTGGTTTTGTCGTCTTTGGTTTGCTCGCTTACTTTTACGGTGTGTTTGTTGTATTCAAGCAGTTGTTTCAAAAAGAGCATACGCTCCTTTGAAACATTTTGCTCTACTATTGTGCAACGAACCCCGTCTATTTCGCTTACCGTATGTTTTCCTGAAAATGCCATATCTTTTTATTTTTTTTTAAATTAAAGACCAAATGCGGTAGTTAATTCGGAAATGTATTCGTAAATAAAACTCATCAAGCCCACCACAAAAATACCCAAAACGCAGATAACCAAACTTGCACGCATGTAACTGTCGCTTTTGAAAGTGGCTATCGGAGTATCGGTTTTGTCAATAAAAATTGCTTTGATAGGCAACAAATAATAGTACAGCGAAATGGTGGTATTGATTACCGCAATGGCAACCAGCCAATAATAAGCTTTTTCGGCGGCAGCCATAAATAAAAAGAACTTACCGAAAAAACCTGCAACCGGCGGAATGCCCGCAAGCGAAAACAATGCCAACATCAGCACCAAACTCAACTTGGGGTTGGTGTGATACAAACCGTTGTAGTCGCTCATGTTTTCTTTGCCCGTAGCCGTAGCGATGGCACTCACCACGCCGAAAGCCGCCAAATTCGTAAAAGCATAAATCAGCACAAAATACACAATGGTAGTCATTCCCAATGCTCCGGCGTTAATCACCCCAAGCAAGATAAAACCCGCTTGCGCAATGGACGAGAAAGCAAGGAAACGCTTCATATTTTTTTGCCTTACGGCGAAAAGATTACCTATGGTCATGGTTGCCACCGCCAAGGCGTAAACCAAATTTTCCCAAAGGGCTACCAATTTATTGAACACCGTAAAAAGTATGATGGCAAAAATAAATGCCGCCGCACCTTTTGAAACCACGCTCAAATAAGAAGTTACATTCACAGGCGCACCTTCGTAAACGTCGGCAGTCCACAAGTGGAAAGGCACAAGCGAAATCTTGAAACCCATTCCTGCAAAGAAGAAAATGATAGCCAATGTAGTAAGCGAATTGTTGGTAAGCGCAGCCTGCACATCGCTAAAGTAAATAGAACCCGACATGCCGTAAATCATCGACAAGCCAAACAGCATAATGCCCGACGACAAAGCCGACGAAAGTATCAATTTGATACCGGCTTCCGCCGAACGCAATTGTTGTCGCTCGTAAGCCGCCAAAGCCGCAATCGGAATGGTAGCCATTTCCAAACCCAGATAAAACATCAGAAAATCGCCCGATGAAATCATAAAATTCATTCCGATAAGGGTGGTAAGCATTAATATAAAATACTCGCTTATTTTCTCTCTGTTATCTTCTTTTCTGAGCCAAGCTGCCGATTGCAACAAAATAATCAAAACGCCTACATTCAACACGTTTTTCATAAACGTTTGCAAATGTGTAACTTGAAACATATCGCCAAATAGTTTTCCTTCGCCTTGCGGCAAAAATCCTATTGCGGTAGCTAACGCAAAAAGGACTACCGTAAACGATATTACACGCTCTTTGCGGGCATCGTCGGTAAATATTTCAAACACCAAAACCAAAAGGGCTATCAAAGTAAGCACTAATTCGTGGCGCATGAGCAAAAAGTTTTCTAATTGCATAGTGTTATCTCTTTTTTTGTTTTAAAAAATTACATAAAAGCTGCCAAACGAGCTACAATAGGCTCTAAACTAAATCCAATCATTTCGGCAAGCCAAAAAGGTGCAATACCTATGGCTGCTATGCTGATAATCAAAGTTGTAATCGACAAACGTTCAAACCAGCGAGCATCGGAAAGCGATTCAAATTCTTTGTTTTTGATAGGTCCCAAAAGCAAAATGCCTACCACGCGCAAAATATAAACTGCCGTGATTACAATACTCGAAGCCGCTATAATGGTAGCTATGCGGTGAAACAAATCGGGGTGTTGGAAAGCTCCTACAAAAATAGTCATCTCGGCTACGAAACCGCTCAAGCCCGGCAATCCCAACGATGCCAAACCGCCAATTACGTAAGCCACCGAAAGGAAAGGCACAATTTTCATCAAACCGCCCATTTCATCTATCATACGTGTATGGGTGCGTCCGTAAATCATGCCGATAAGGGCAAAGAAAAGAGCCGTCATAATACCGTGCGAAATCATTTGAATAATCGCTCCGTTCATGGCTGTTTCGTTGAGCATAAGCAAACCGAACAAAATCAATCCGCAGTGGCTCACCGACGAATACGCATTGATGTATTTCAAATCTTTTTGCATAATGGCTCCGAAAGCTCCGTAAACCACGCTTATACTTGTCAATACGATAAATATTCCGCTCAATTGAACGGCTGCTTCTGGCAACAAGAAAATAGCTACTCTAAAAGCACCGTAACCGCCCAATTTCATCAACACGCCCGCGTGCAACATAGACACTGCCGTTGGCGCCGAAGCATGACCGTCGGGCGACCATGTGTGAAATGGAAACAAAGCTCCCAAAACACCAAAGCCCACAAACACAAACGGAAAGAAAAAGCGTTGAGCATCAATCGGAATGTTTACTTTCGATATTTCCAAAATATTCATGGTCAATTCGCCGCCGTCGGCATTGGAATTGAAATAAATTCCCAACAAACCGACCAAAAGCAAGGCAGAACCTCCCATGAGCATCAGCGTAAGCTTCATTGCCGAATATTCTTTCTTTCCGCTTCCCCAAATTCCTATCAACAAATACATCGGAATTACTGCCACTTCGTAAAAAACAAACATCGTGAACAAGTCGAGCGAAATAAAGAACCCAAATACGCCGGTTGCCAAAATAATGAGCGAAATAAAAAATTCTTTATACAAAAAATTCACTTCCCAAGAAGTAAATACTCCGGTAAAAATAATAATCGAAGTAAGGGCAATCATAGCAACCGCTATTCCATCTACGCCCACAGTGTATCGTATGTTGAGGCTTTCAAACCAAACCGTGTCTTTCATCAAAACCATTTCGGCTAAGGGATTGGCTGCTCTTTCCTGAAAGAAAAGATAAATCAATGCCACCGTCAAAATGATTTGAATACTCATACCTATGGCAGCTACCAGACGGGTTTGCTTAAAACCTTTTGTAAATAATATTCCAAGTACCGTAAGCGTTGGAATGATTACAAATAATGATAATATATTCATTTCTTTTTAATTTTATATCTTTTAAAAATGAAAAACTAAAAATTATTTCTAATGTTATTTTTTTATAACATAAAAAAATAAAATATTCAAATTATAGCATCTCAATTCTAAAAAAAACTCAGTACGATATAAATTTGAAGCAAGTTATTTTTGTACTAATATTGTTTTTTTTGAATGTTTTTGCCATCAAAGATTTCAATATAATGCAGTCCATTTTTCAAACCAGATAAATCCAGTTCAAAATTATTATAATTTTGAAACTTTAATTTCTTTTTTAAATTCATTTGTTAATGATATAAGTTTTTTATCCGAATTTTTGGTATGTTTATATCTTATTACCAACTTATTATCGCTTTCATTAAGCAAAATTTTCTCATTATATGCATAATAGAATTTTGAATTGTTTAATAGTTTAAAACTCATTATCACAACTATAACTAATGAAGAAATTATTAAAATTATGAATTTATTTTTCATACTATATTATTTTTTTTTATTGAGATTACATTAATATTTTTATAATTTAACCATAAAATATCATTCGTACATATATAATTTTCCATACCTGTTTCTTTTGTTAATGAATAGGATATTTCAACTTTATATTTGTAGCGTTCAGAAATTGGAAAATAAGGGCTCGATTTGTAATTTTGAAAACATACTTCAGGTATTTGATATATAGTATCATTAGAATTTAATAAAATGTTTGCAGGCATTTTTTTAGTATCGTCTGATACATTATAAGTAAGCATGGTATCTTTCAAATTTTCCGATATAAAAAGATAACCAATTCTGGGATAACATTGTACAGATGGCGGATCAAATCCTACGATATAACCAACCGAATTTTTTATTGGTTCGTTATCTTCTTTATTACAAGAAAAAAATATTGTAAAAAGGATTAAAAAAAAGATGTTTTTCATTTTCTTATTCTTTTTTTATTGATTTTACTACTATTTGTTTAAAATTTAAAAAAAGTATATCAGTAGTGCATAAGTAATATATCATCTCATTTTCTTTTGCTAACGAATATGAAATTTCAACTTTATATTTGTAGCGTTCAGAAATTGGAAAATAAGGGCATGCTCTAAAATTCTGAAAGTACTCCTCTGTAATTTTATATATAGTATCATTCGAATTTAGTAAAATGTTTGCAGGCATTTTAAAAGTTTCATCAGATATATTATAAGTAACCAAAGTATCTTTCAAATCTTCTGAAATGAAAATATACCCAATCCTGTATTGATGATTTATGGTACAAGGATCAAATCCTACAATAAAACCTACTGAATTTTTTATTAGTTTTTCATTTTCTTTATCGCAAGAAATAACCAATAAAAAAATAAAAAGATATAAATATTTCATTTGAAAAATAAGTTATTTATTAATTATACTAAAAATGGGATAAATTTTAATATTTATTATTACGTAACTGCAACTTTTTCAAAGTTTTAGAACTTTGGAAAAGTTAAATAATAAACTGTTTGCAGTATAAATCATAATTCAAGTCTGCCAATTATTTAAATGCTAAATTCAAATTATATAAACAAATAAATAAATACTACCAAAAGGATAATAATTCCGCTTACAAACACAAATCCGTATTTTTGCAACTGACCCGATTGCAAGGGTTTTATGGCTTTCGCCGAAGCCAATGTTACCCAACCGATGCCGTCCATAGAACCGTCAATCACTTTCCTGTCAAACAAAGCTATTTTTTTAGAAATGAGATTGAAAATGATTTTGTGCGTTACAAACATATAAACTTCGTCCATATAGAATTTTTTGAAAGCCCATTTGTGAAAAACTCCAAAAGCATTCGTTGCCTTGTCGGGAAGAGTGGACGGATTTTTATACATCACCCAAGCTATGGCTATGCCTATCAAACCTACCAAAACCGAAGGAACGGCTACAACCATTTCTAAATGCGTTTCAAAAGGTTTGAAATCCGATGAAATGTAGTGTGAAAAAGGAATATAGCCCGAAAAAACAGAAGCCACTGCCAATATCATCAACGGAATGGTCATAAACCACGATGACTCATGCGGTTTGTGGTGATAATGAGGTTCCTCATTCCAGAAAACTCTAAAATACAAACGGAACATATAAAAAGCTGTCAATCCGGCTACAAACAACTCGATGTAAAAAATCAATTTGTTGTGGTGGAAAGCCGCTGTAAGAATTTCATCTTTGCTAAAAAATGCCGAAAGACCCGGAATACCTGCAATGGTTAGCGTAGCTATTAAGAAAGTAATGTGCGTAATGGGCAAATATTTTCTCAATCCGCCCATGTGGGTCATTTCGTTGTTGTGAACAGCATGAATGATAGAACCGGCTGCCAAGAACAACAAAGCCTTAAACATAGCGTGCGTAAACAAATGGAACATGGAAGCCATATAGCCCAAGCCCTCGTGTCCGCCGTAGCCCGAAACGCCCAAACCGACCATCATGTATCCGATTTGCGACATGGTAGAATAAGCCAAAACCCGCTTAATATCAAACTGCGTGGTAGCTATAATGGCTGCAAAAAGAGACGAAAACGCTCCTACATAGCCCACTACCGCCAAACCTTCGGGCGCCGAAAGGGCATAAACCGGAAACAATCGGGCTACCAAGTAAACACCCGCCACAACCATAGTAGCCGCGTGAATAAGTGCCGAAACCGGCGTTGGACCTTCCATAGCATCGGGCAACCAAATGTGCAAAGGGAACATGGCTGATTTGCCCGCTCCACCAATGAATACCAAAATCAACGACCAAGTCATTACCGACAAGCCCATAAAAGCTATGGAGCTGCCTTGTGCAATGGCTGAACCTTGCGGATTGGTCAATTCGGTGAAACTAAACGTGCCGGTATTGTAAGAAAGCAATAAGATTCCGATAAGGAAACCCAAATCGGCAAAACGGGTTACAATAAAAGCCTTTTTTGATGCCGAAACTGCCGAAGGTTTTTCATAATAATAACCTATCAACAGGAACGACGAAACGCCTACCAATTCCCAGAAAATATACATCTGGAAAATATTGGTTGCCAAAACCAAGCCCAGCATTGAAAAACTAAACAACGACAGAAACGCAAAGAAACGCGAGAAACCACGTTCGCCTTTCATATAGCCGTTGCTGTAAACATGCACTAAAAACGAAACCGTAGTTACTACCACCAGCATCATAATCGAAATAGGGTCTAAGAAAATACCCAAATCAATGTGCAGTTTATCTGTCAAATTGAGCCAGCGCACTTCTACCGGAATGATGTATTTGTAAGCACCTTCTACCAATCCCGCACCGCCAAAATATTTTACGGCAGTAAAAATGGAAAGTACAAACGAAACAAACAAGCCCGTAGTACCTATTAATCCGCTGATAGCCGGCTTTATTCTATCGTCGGTCAGCCCTATAAAAAGGAACGTGAAGAGCGGAATTAATGGTATTAAAACTGTATAACTGAAATCCATGATTCTAATTTTTTTTTTGAAAGTGAAACGATAACATTTTTCAATTAGTATTTCAATTCAGCCACATTTTCAACATTAATAGTTGTAAAGCGGCGATAAATGTTGATGATAATAGCAATGGCAACCGCAGCCTCGCAAGCGGCAACCGCTATTACAAAAATACTGAAAAACTGACCGTGCAGATTTTCGGGTGTCAAATACCTATTGAACGTTACA
The DNA here is from genome assembly GCA_020721325.1 of Paludibacter propionicigenes. Lineage (GTDB taxonomy): Bacteria > Bacteroidota > Bacteroidia > Bacteroidales > JAIFNL01 > JAIFNL01. The sequence goes on along the minus strand of DYNA01000195.1, from coordinate 316 downwards.
AAGTTAATATTTACCGAGTTAAGTATAAGTTCTATCGACATGAGTATCGTTATCAGGTTTCGGCGAGTTAGGAAACCGTAAACGCCCGCAAAAAACATAAATGCGGCTACTATCAAAGGAACTTGTATGGGTATTGCTTCCATATTTTATCTATTTTTTTATAAGTAAATTTTTGAAATCGGTTTATTTTTTCCAAACGAAATTTAAACCTATCAAATTACCATTTTTATTTTTATAACAACCTTTTAATGAATTATCTAATAACAATTAACAATTAATAATTAACAATTAATAATTAACAATTAATAATTAACAA
>DYNA01000194.1 GCA_020721325.1 Paludibacter propionicigenes | reverse complement strand
AATAAAATTTGGAATATTAATTCAATGTCGTTTAGTTAAGAAAATACGAAAAGCCGTCAGATGAGGACAAGCCGGTCGGACGGCAAGGACTACGGTCTGACCGGCTTGTCCGGTCTGACCGAGTCTAATGCTTAACTAAACGACATTGAATATTAATTTGTTATTTTTTTGAAAACTTAAAAAATATAAAATGAAAAAGAAATTTTATTTATTGTTTTTTTTACTATTCAACTTTGGTTTTGGGTTTGCGCAAAGCGACACTATTTTGTTGGAATCCATTCAAATCAATTCTACCAGAGTTCCAATGCTTTACGGCGAGTCGGCGCGTGTGCTGACTATTATTTCAAAAGACGAAATTCGCCTTGCACCCGTGCAAACCGTGCAAGATGTGTTGCAATACGTAGCGGGCGTTGATGTGCGGCAGCGCGGAGCCGAAGGCGTGCAAGCCGATTTGAGCATTCGCGGAGGTTCGTTTGAACAAACCCTTGTTTTGCTCAACGGAATTAAAATCAACGACCCACAAACCGGACACCATAATTTAAACATACCCATTGATATTGAGAGCATTGAGCGCATTGAAATACTCGAAGGAGCTTCTTCGCGAATTTATGGGCAAAATGCTTTTTCGGGTGCCATCAATATCATTACAAATACTCAAAAAAATTCAAATATCAAGCTGAATGCGTATTATGGAAGTTTCAATTCGCAAAAATGGAGTTTGGCAGGTAATTTAAGCAATCAAAATTTCAATCAACACCTTGCTTTTTCAAGCAAAAGCTCCGAAGGTTACATCGAAAATACCGATTTTAACAATAAAAATTTGTTTTACCATTCCAAAATTCAAACCAAATACGGCAATTTTAATTTTCAAGCCGGATACTTAGAAAAAAAATTTGGTGCAAACAGCTTTTATTCGCTTCGTTTTCCAAATCAATACGAAGAAATTGAAACCGGATTTGGAAATTTAAAATTTTCTAAAGATTTGAATAAATTGAAATTTGAAATGCTTTTCAATTGGCGAAGGCACAAAGATTACTTTATCTTGAAACGAGACGACCCCACGTTTTATCAAAACAATCACTTAACCGATGTATTTGGAAGTGAGATAAATATGCTTTACAAATCGAAATGGGGCGAAACGGCATTAAACTTTGAATTTCGCAAAGAAAAACTGTTGAGCAATTCGATGGGAAAAGATTTAACTCAAGCCATTGACGTAAAAAATCGTGATGCGGAATATCTAAAGTATTATAACAGAGATGTTTTGAGCCTTTCGGCAGAACATTTTTTCGATTGGAAAAAAATGAATTGCGCTGCCGGTTTTATAGCCCATTGGAACAATGATTTTGGATTTGCGGTCTATCCCGGAATGGATTTTAATATTTTGATTAACAGTAATTTAAAATTAATTTCTTCCATAAATACTTCTTATAGAACACCTTCGTTTACCGATCTTTTTTACAAAAGTATTGATACACAGGGAAATATAAATTTAAAACCCGAAGAAGCGGTTAGCGGTGAAGTAGGAGTGAAGTGGAATAATTCGGCTTTTAGCGTTCAACTTGTTGGTTTTTATACACTTGGCTACAACATCATCGATTGGGTTAAACCCATTGCTACGCCCGAAAGCTTATGGCAAGCCATGAATATTTCCGAGCTGATTACTCAAGGAATTGAATTGAATGCACAATTTTCTCCTTTTATTTTTAATGAAAATGCGTTTGTAAAATATCTAAAAGGCTCGTTTACTTACTTAAATCAAACGGCTGATACCGAGCATGGATTTGATTCTAAGTATGTTATGGATTTTTTAAAGTATAAATTTTCTTTGGGACTTCAACACCGATTGTATAAAAGTTTTTCAATAGCATGGCAAGCCTTTGTTCAAGAGCGTAAAGGTGGCTATGTAGATTTTTATACCGCTCAATATACTGATTATGATATGTTTATACTTGTAAATTCTAAAATTTCTTTTGATAAGAAAAGGTTGTCGGTTTATTTAGATTTCAATAATTTATTGAATACAAATTATTTAGACTTTGGCAATTTGCCCATGCCGGGGCGTTGGATTAAAATGGGAGTGAAAATGAATCTATTTTCAGAAAAATAATTTCTTTTTTTTACTATTTTTGGGAAAAAGTGAAAATAATTCATTTCCTTTTTTTAAAATTTTAACAATTCAAAGATGTGTTAAAAAATATGAAAAACATTTTGCATTTTTTATGCAAATAATTGTTATTCAAATTTATAATTATGCAATATGGATAAAAATAAACAAGGAAATTGGAGTTGGAAAATAATTAAATTGTTAAATGATTAAAAAAAACATCAAATATTTTTGCAAATTAAAAATTCCATTTATATTTGTGAACTCTTTAACTATAAAATTATAAATAAAATGAAAAAAGTAAGATTATTTTTATTAGCATTAGCTACAGTAAGTTTTGTAACTTTCTATTCTTGCAACAACGCAGAAGAAGCTACTGAAGAATCAACAGAAACTGAAGAAGTAGTAAATGAAGAAACTACTGACGAAACTCCAGCTGCTGAAGAAGCTACAGAAACTGAAGCTACTGAAGAAAAAACTGAATAATAGCATTATTGTTTAGTTAAAATGAAAGCGGTAAAATTAGCTGCAAAGTTAATAGCGGTAATTAGTTTTACCGCTTTTTTTGCATGTAGTAGTGAGCAAAAAAATGACGTTCAAAATGCTGATAGTCTGAATGTTAATTCTAAAACAGTTGATTCTTTGAATACTGAAAATACAAAAGTAATTAAAGAAACAAAACCAACTGATTACACTGCCAAATACATTTGCCCAATGCACTGCCCCAACAGCGGCTCCGATAAAATGGGCGATTGTCCGAATTGTGGAATGGAATTGATTGAAAATCCGACAACTAAAAAAGTTGTTTCTAAAAAAAAGTAAAAGCGTATTTCTTTTAAAATCAAAGTTTTTTTATACTAAAAACCGGATAAATTTTAATATTTATTATTACATAACTACAACTTTTCCAAAGTTTTAGAACTTTGGAAAAGTTAAATAATAAACCGTTTGGAGTATAAAAAAAAATTATTTCTTTTCGTAACCGAAATTCTTTTTACATAAAAAACAAAAAAAAGCCGATTTTTAGAAAAATCGGCTTTTTTGTGCTTTATTGTGTTCTATTTTGTAGATTCGTTTTCTGGATTGAGAATGGTTTTGCTTTTAAAATAAGCGGCTATGGCTAAAATAAAAACGCTAATTACCGTGTAATAAACCCATTCGGGAATAGGAACAGGGTCGCCTTGTGCGTAGGAATGCAGCCCCGATAAATAAAAATTTACACCGAAATAAGTCATTAAAATGGACGAAAAACCTAATAACGACAGTAAGTTGAATGTAAATTTGTCGTTTAAAAACGGTATAAAGCGCGAATGCAAAACAAAAGTATAAACAATGATAGAAATCAAAGCCCATGTTTCTTTTGGGTCCCAACCCCAGTAGCGTCCCCACGATTCGTTTGCCCAAACTGCTCCCAGAAATGTGCCAATGGTAAGCAAATAAACGCCAATAATCAGAGTCATGTGGTTTACGTTGGTTAGCTCGGCTATGGTTAAATTGATTTGTTCTTTGTTTTTGGAATTGGCTAATAATATAAAAATCAATATCATAAGTCCAATTATTGCTCCTAAAGCCAAAAATCCGTAACTTGCAGTTATCACTGAAACGTGAATGGTGAGCCAATACGATTTCAAAACAGGCACTAAATTGGTTATTTCGGGGTTCATCCAACTCAAATGGGCTACCAGAAGTGTTATTGATGCCAAAATACCGGTTGCTGCTAAAGTAATGGGCGATTTTTTTGCAAAAATAAATCCCGCAAGTACGACTGCCCAAGCTATGTAAATCATTGATTCATAGCCATTACTAAATGGTGCATGACCGGAAATGTACCAACGAAGCCCTAAACCGAACGTGTGCGTGAAAAACATAAAACCCAGCAAAATAGTAAAAAACAGACTTATTTTTTTGAGATTCATTTTGGGTTTTATAATTCCTATGAAAAGGGTTATTAAAAAAAGTAAACCGGTAAAAGCATAATATTTGAACAAGCGTTCAAAAATATTCAATTTGTAATACAAAATTTCCATATTTTGCTTGGTTTCCGAAGGAATAATGTCGGCTGCATATTTTTTTTGAAAATCTTGTATGGAAATCAATAGCACATCGGCATCGCGCCAATTGTTTGAAGTCCAAGCTTTTGTAATTTCAGTATAATATTTTGAGAAAGCTGTTTTTGCAAATTCGTGTGTTAAACTGTCTTTTATATTTCCGGCATCGAAAGGCGTTAACCAACTTTTGTGGCTGTCTTCGGGCGAAGGAAAAATACGTAAATATTTCCATGTAAATATCTCATATAGAATGTTTAAGCGTTCATTAACGGCTATTATTTCTTTGTCGTATTTACTCTGTTCGGCAGCCGGTTTGGCGAAAGCCATTTCTACATCATTTGCCAAAAGATATGTGCCTTGCGTTTCGTTTACAAGGTCGGTAAAAGCTACGTAACCACCAGATAAGCCCAATTTTTTTATTAATTCGGGATTGCCGACCTTAATAAATTTTACGGTTTTCCAATGATGCGAATCAAAGAGCAATCCTAAAAATACCTGATTGGAATTGAAACCGTCCCAAGTTTCGGTGCGCGCTACTTTGCGCAACACTTCGTTGCTCATTGTTAGCATCGGTTTTATGCGACCGCCCGGGTCTTGAACCAAGAGTTTTCCGAAAAGTTCGGCGTGATTTTTATCAAATGCTCGGCTACTTGTATTTTGTGCAAACGATTGATTATTAAAGGCTAACAAAAATAACAAAACACCAAGCATGGCATTTCGCTTTTGGCGAATAGCCGAAGTGCGGCGCGAGAGGTCTGCCAAAAAACTTTTTGGGTGAACCAAAGACCATAAAATTCCAAGTAAAAGCAATAAATAGCCAAAATAAGTTATATAAGTTCCCAAACGGTCGTGATTTACGCTTAAAATGGTTCCTTTTTCGTCTTCATCGTAAGAAGATTGGTAGAACCGAAAACCTTTATGCGACAGAATATTGTTCATAAAAATTCTAAAATCTTTGGTTAGGTTGTTGGATTTGTCAATCAAAGTTACTTCGCTGGCATAAGACGAAGGGCTGTGCGAACCCGGATAGCGTTCTAATTGAAAATCAAGTAGTTTCAATGAAAAAGGCAATTCTATTTCTTTGTGTCCGAAAGATGCGCTTAAATTTTCATTGTTCAAATTAAAATGATTAATTTTTCCTACTTCGCTGGTTTCCATTAAAATAAGCTCGGTTTGTTTGTTATCGCTCCAAATTTCAAATGCCAATGCGTAAGTAGTAATTCCGTCTGTTATTTTTCCTTGTTTGTATTTTATTTGGGCTTTGGGCGAAAAATTTTTAACCGCAAAATTTAATCCTTTGATACCCATTACTTTTTGTGATGTTATTTCTTGTTTGCTTTGAGCCGGATAAATCGTGTCGGTAGCTCCGTTTTCGTCAAATACGCTGCATTCAAAATCGGTTTGGAAAAAAAGTCGGTCATTTTCTATATAAAAAACAAAACTGCTATCGGTTAATTTTTTATTTACCGAAAAAAAATGGTTTCCTATTGGGTTTAATTTTTCACTTTCCAAAAATACATTCGACATCATTTGGTTTTGCATAACCACTAAATCAACAATGGGCTTACCATTTGGGCTATTGCTCAAATACAGAGTCGGATTGTAAAGTAGTTTTTTCAATTCAATTGTATATTTTTTTGTTTCTATTTTAAAATTATCCGAAAATTCATTCTTTAAAAAAGGCGAAACAAAAAGGCTTTTTTCAAAAACCAAATTTTCTTTATCCCAAATGCGCAAATAACTTTTTTCGGAAACAAATTTGTTTTGTTCCTGTCCCTCGCGTATGTGCATAATTCCCTCATAACCAATGTATCGTGTAATTCCGGCACCGATTAAAATAATGATAAAAGCCAAGTGAAAAATAAGAATACTAATTTTTGATTTTTGATAAAGTTTGTAAACAAAAACATTTCCTATCATGTTTACAACCAACAAAAATTGTATCAATTCAAACCACCAAGCGTTGTAAATCAGAAACTTAGCTATGGGTGCGCCGTAGTCGTTTTCCACAAAAGTAGCCACTGCCATAGCCGAAGCGTAGGCAAGCAGTAAAATGCCCATGGCAGGCATGGATATAATCAATTTCAAAATCTTCTTCATTTTTTTGTACTTTCTAATTTTTTTTTAAGTGCGTAAAATTAAATCTTTTTTGTAGAATTTAAAATTCTTTTCGCAATTTTTGCAAAAAAAAGAAGGGCAAATTTTTTTTACCCTTCTTTTATAAAAAAAAGCATTATTCAAATTATTTCATTGTTTTAATGTAATTGATTAACATCCAACGGTCTTTTTCGGCGGCTATTTTTTTCTCATAATTGGGCATTTTTGTTTCTTCGCGTCCAATGATGGATTTGTAATACAATTCGCCATCGGTTTGTTTCATTACTGCCGGTTCATTGAATTTGCGCATTGGAGTTTTAATGTTTTTGGCTTTCGGTCCGTCGTTCAAACCTTTGGCTCCATGGCACGATTTACAGTGCAAATTGTACAATTTTTGACCCGTTCCGTCGTCAGCTTTTCCGGCATACGGATTTTTTTTGGTTTTGTATTCGGCAGGTACAGGCCAGTCCGAAAGTAAAGCTGAAAAACTCATCATGCTTAGTGCAAATACGCCTACCAACAAAAAGGCTTTCATTTGATTTAGTGATTTCATGTTTTTTATAAAATTTAGTTACTAATTTTTTTAAAATTTTATTTTTTTTGAAAAGAATTTTTATTAAAAAAAACGATTTTTTTTGAAAAAAATTATTCGTGATAGCCCGTTACCATGCTTTTGAAATTGCTGGTTGGAGTAGTTCCGAAAGTACAGAAATACAAGTGAACCAGCAGAAAAATGGAAATAATAAATCCCGAAATGATGTGAGCCAAATCGGTCAAAAACATTCCGCTCATGCCGCTTAGTTCGGGAATGATAATGCCCGGATACATCATGGCAATGCCCGAAAGAAGTACCAAAGGCACAAAGAAATACATGATGGCTATGTATGAAATTTTTTGCAAAGGATTAAATTTTCGCTCTTCGTTTACCGGAAAAGGAGTATGTTCGCCTTTGAACGTGCCTAAAAGATAATAGCGCGTTTGAGCGGTGGCTTGTTTAAAAAAGTCACCCCAGTTTTTCCAATAAAACTTTCCGTTTACCGTAAAAATATTTCCTAAAAAAAACAAAATGTAATTCAATACAAAAATAACACCGGAAATATTATGTACTTTTACGGCTGTGCCAAAAGAAATAAAAGCGGTTTCTGGGTCGGAATATTGCATACTTAAACCTGTGATAATTAAAGCTATACACAACAAAGCATTTACCGAATGCCAAAAACGCAACCACTTGGGATATAAATATAATTTTGCTTACTCTACATGACATTTTTTTTGTTGGCTAAATTCTAATAATTTTACAAGTCT
>DYNA01000193.1 GCA_020721325.1 Paludibacter propionicigenes | reverse complement strand
TTAACAATTTAACAATTTAACAATTTAACAATTTAACAATTTAACAATTTATTTTGTTATTTGTGCCATAAATTCACCTTCGGCAACTAAATTGTCGCCAACGAAAGCCTCACCGCGCATGTTTACAATTCCCCGTCGAATGGGCGCCATGAGCGTAAGCCTGAAAATAAGGGTGTCGCCGGGTTTTACCATTCCTCTGAATTTCACTTTGTCCATTTTCATAAAATAAGTAAGGTAATTTTCGGGGTCGGGAACTTGGCTTAGTGCCAAAACGCCTCCGGCTTGTGCCATGGCTTCGCAAATAAGAACGCCGGGCATTACGGGCATTGCCGGAAAATGTCCTACAAAGAAAGGTTCGTTCATGCTTACGTTTTTTATGGCTATTACCTCTTTGTCCGTTACGCTCATTACTTTATCTACCAAGAGGAAAGGCGGACGGTGAGGAAGTAGTTTTTGAATGCCTAATACATCAAATTTGGGAACTTTGTTGGGGTCGTATTCTGGGGCTTTGCCCAATTCGTTTTTAATGATTTGTTTTACTTTTTTGGCAAACTGAACATTGGAATAATGTCCGGGGCGCGAAGCGAGAATCTTGCCTTTAATGGGCATTCCTACCAGAGCCAAGTCGCCAATGAGGTCGAGCAGTTTGTGTCGGGCGGGTTCGTTGCTAAAGCGAAGTTTTATATTGTTCAATACGCCGCGTTTGGCTTGCATTCGGGGCTTATTGAGCATTTCGGTAACTCTATCGACTTCTTCTTGCGAAACTTCTTTTTCTACAATTACTATGGCATTGTCGAGGCTTCCGCCTTTGATGAGGTTTTTGCGTGCCAAGATTTCTAAATCTCTGAAAAATACAAAAGTACGGCAAGTGGCTACTTCTTTGGCGTATTCTTTGAGCGAACTGATGCTTGAGTATTGATGTCCGAGAATTTCGGAGCTGTAATCAATCATTACGTCGGCACTGAAATGGTCGCTTGGGAAAGTTTGAATTTCGATGCCCGATTCTTCATCTTGGTAGGTAATGTTCTTTTTTACAATAAAATACTCTCTATCCGCTTCTTGTTCTTCAATGCCCACTTCAAGGAAAGCATCTATATAAAGTTTAGAACTTCCGTCTAAAATAGGAGTTTCTTGGCTGTTGATTTGAATAAGAGCATTGTCTATTTGCAAGCCGTAAAGTGCTGAAAGAACGTGTTCTACCGTTCCTACACGCGCACCGTTTTTTTCAATCATTGTGCTTCGCGAGGTATCGATAACGTTTTCAACTATCGCTTTTACGGTGGGTTGTCCTTCTAAGTCCACACGTTGAAAAACATACCCGTGATGTTCGGGTGCCGGAAGTACTTTCATTTCAACAGGTAAACCGGTGTGCAATCCGATGCCGGAAAATGCTACTTCGGCTTTTAGAGTTCTTTGTTTATCTGCCATTTTTTTATTGTTGGTTTAGTTGTTCTTTTAATTTTTTGAGTTCTTTTTCTAATTGATTTATTTTTTGATTTATTTCGGGCAATTTTCTATAAACAGCCATCGAGCGAAATTCGTCTCGTAGGCTTTGAGCGGGAATACCTTGCAAAATAGCTCCTTTTTGGGTAACCGAAGATAAAATTCCGGATTTTGCACCTATTTTTACTTCGTCGGCTATGGTTAAATGTCCGGCAAAGCCCACTTGCCCGCCTATCATGCAGCGTTTGCCTATTTTTACCGTTCCCGAAACTCCGGTAAGAGCGGCTATTACGGTATGTTCGCCAATTTCTACATTGTGGGCTACTTGAATTTGGTTGTCGAGTTTTACACCTTCTCGTATAATTGTAGAACCCATCATGGCGCGGTCAATGGTGCAGTTTGCGCCTATTTCTACATTTTTTTCGATTACCACATTGCCTATTTGCGGCACTTTGGTATATTCGGTGTCGGAAGGGGCAAAACCAAATCCATCGCTGCCTACGATTGTTCCGGCGTGTAAGGTACAATTTTCACCTACTCGGCAATTGTGATACACTTTTACTCCGCTAAATAAAGTGGTATTGGCTTCAATCACTGTATTTTCGCCAATGTAAACGTGGGGATAAAGTTTCACGTTGTCGGCTATTTGAGCGTTATCGTCAATAACTACAAACGGGGCAATGTAAACGTTTTTGCCTATTTGCGCGCTTGGGCTAATGAAAGCCTGCGGGCTGAGGCCGCTGCGTTGGGGTTTGGATTGTTCATACAGTTGCATGAGTTTTGCCATAGCTGTATAAGCATCGTCCACGCGTATCAAAGTGGCTTCAATGGGGTTTTCGGCTACAAAGTCTTTGTTTACCAACACAATAGACGAAAGGGTTTCGTAAATGTATTTGGTATATTTTATATTGGCTAAAAAAGAAAGCGTTCCGGCTTTTCCTTCTTCTATTTTAGAAAAGTTATTTACTTCTACCTGCGCATTTCCTTCTACCGTGCCGCCTAAAAAATCGGCTATTTGTTGTGCTGTAAATTTCATACGTTTTTTTTTTGCAAAACTAATAATTATTTATTTAGATACAAGAGCTTTATATCTTTATATTTGTTAAATTGCTAAATTGTTTATTTATTAATTATTTTTTCTAATTCGGATAAATTGGCTTCAAAGAACTCATTCCAAACATGATGCTATTTGAACGTTGCAAGTTCATGTATAATTTTTTCAGCAAATTTGGCATTTTTTTTTAATTCCTTTTCATAAACACCTTTATATGGTCGTCCAATAACACCCGTTTGATTATTTAATTGCTGTGCCTTTTCTTCGCCAGAATTATTTGTCATTCCAATTTTATAAAGATTGTAATCGTCAGAATGTCTCATTATATATTTTTAATTAAGCATATCGCGTGAAGTGCTTGGCTGCGGTGTTTTGGGGGCTTGCGTAGGGAAGTGAAGCGAGGCGAACGAAACGAAGCAAGCTGCCCAAAGCCACTGACCGCTAAGTGCGATGTTATACGCTTTTTTATTATCTGTTTATCAAGTCATTATATCATTAACCAATTAATCATTAATCCGATTATTTTTGTTAAACTGTTTATTATTCAACTTATTAAAAGTGGGTGGGCGTAGCCCACTCGCTTTTAAATCTTTTTTATTTTTGTTTTTCAATCATTTCGATTTCACTGTCATTAAGATTATAAATTTTAAAAACATGTTTATCTATTTCATTTTCTAAGTATGTTGTGTCTTCTTTTTTTAATTTTTTGTCTAAAATTTCATTAACTATTTTTTCAATTTTTTTAATTGTATTTTTGTCTTTGGGTAAATAAATTGGTAATTCACCAACACTACGAGCTTGTATTTCGGAAAAAACGGTTTTTGTAGATTTTTATATTACCGCTGCTTTTTTTTGTAATCGTTCTCTTAAACATGGTTGCTTATCAATATATTCATTGTAATAAATAGCTATTTCGTATGCTTCATTTTTCTTTGAAACTACTTCTAAAAACTCTGAAATAGGAATTAAGATTTCGTAATTGTAATATTTTTGCCAGTCGAGTTCTTCGATAAAAATAGAGTTTATCATTCTTAAAACATAGCCCCGATAACCTATTTTTAAAGATTTTATTTGTTCATCAATTGTTCGCTGCCATTTTAGATTTTCGCTTGTGTGTTTGCCGATACCGTAATAATCAAGCTCAATTATTTGTCGGAAAATCAATTCGAATGGTTTTGAGTTGATAGTGTCAAATAACATTTCTAATTGAATTTGCTCGAAATTACCGATATTTTCATTTAAATTAGAATATAACAATGCTTTTACAGTAATTACTGTTTCAAAATCTTCTTCTTTCGGTTTATAATTAATTTTTTCAAATATTTCACAAAATAAAGTTAAATCCAAATTAGGATGTTTATGAAGAAATCTATCAATAATTTGTAAACTATCATCAGAAAGTTTTTTATTTTCCTTCAATAATTGTAATTTCTCCATTTGTCAGGTTATATAATTTGTAGATTTCTTTGTCAATACTTTCAAAGTCCTTAGAAAAATTATAATTAGAATTGTTTTTTTCTTTGTTTTGGAATATTTTATCAACTAATTTTTCAATTTTTGATGAATTTATTTCTGTAATAACAGGTAATTCATTTATTTCATAACCATTAACATTACTGTTTGTGCTGTTACATTTAAAAATAAAATTAAATAATTGACTATTTAATAAAGCTAAAATAAATTTGTAGTTAAAATTGTTATTAATAACAAGATAATTACAAGAGTTTGCTAAATAGTTGTTTTCGTTTACGATTGTTGCCTTAATTCTTCGTTTTTCATTAACACCGGTTAGCCCTTGTAAAACTATGCGTTTGCTTTTAGAATGAGTTAATTTATTTCCCGAATAAATTTTTTCAAATTTTTTCAGATTGAGATATTGTATTTTTCCTTGACTAATTTCTTCGTCTTTAAGTTTTAATGTATATCTGTCAATTTGTACACCTTTAATAAGTGGATTATCATTTTTATTATCAGTTATCGCATCTTTTGCTAAGGAAATATCAACCTCACCCGTTAAACACTCTGAAATGTTTTTTAGTTTAATTGTTTTACATTCAGCAATTTTTAATAAAACATCTAATTTATTTTTATTTATTAATGGAATTGCACATTTTTCTCCGCTTAGAGTTTTTATTTCTTTAAATGAAAGTTTTAATCTCTCTTCTGATATTTTTTTTGTATAAGAAATTCCTAAATCAAATACATCCTGCGCTTTTTGTTTTTTTGTTATTAAAATTGCAGTAGAAATTTTTGCTTCTTCAAATATTCTTTTAGAAGGATTGTCTCGTTCGGGAAATGCATCTATTGTAAGAATTGTATGATTTTCAAAAATATACTTTCTTAATTTGCTTGATGAAATATCGGTTAAAAAGCCATAAGGAATTATCATTCCGTTTATTCCATTTGAATTTAATAAATTGAAACCGAGCAAATAAAATAATTTGGAAGCATTAATCATTCCTTCAATTGCAGGTTGATAGCGTTCTTTATAAAAATCAATAACAGCATTAACAGTTGATAACGCTGTTTTTTGATTTTGTTTTTTATTGAAAATACCATAAGGTGGGTTTCCGATAACTACATCAAAACCAATGTAATTACCAGTTTCGTCCAAAACTTCCGGAAATTCAAAACGCCACTCAAACGAATTAGAATAAATTGAATGAAGTTTTTCTTTATATTTATTATCTAATTCAGTTATTTCGTTATTAATTTGGACATATTTTGAAAGCCAGTTAATTTCTTCTTCCCGCGAGAAAAATAGTGGTTTGCTATTTATTTCAGCAATTTTTTGACGTATTATTTTCAGTTCTTCATCATTCGGATTTACGATTTCAGCGTAATCTTTTTTTAATTCTGCAATTGTTTTTTCTACAATATTTTTGGTTTTTTTATCATTTGTGCTTTTATACAAACTAACTTGGTCTTTATATTTTTTCGTAGCCAATTGCATCTTCTGTTTATTATTCACAGAAAAACCATTTCCATTCAAAGAAAAACGGCTTACTAACGAATTGCCGGTTTTTATATTTATGTCAATATTTGGTAAGGTTTCCAGATTGGTATAATTACTTTCTTTTGTATAGAAAGAATTTTTTAGCAATTCTATCCACAATCGCAAACGGCAAATTTGAACAGATTTTGGATTAATATCTACTCCAAACAAACAGTTTTCAATTATTATCCGTTTTTCTTTAAAAATTGTTTCTTGTATCCGTTGGCTTTCTTTGTCAGTGAAGTTGTAGTTAAAAAATTGCCCGAAATGACTAATAAAAAGTTCATCGTTTTGAACTTCGCAGTAAGTATTTCGCAATAATTGCCCGTTGCTGTCAATTAAAATGCCAAGTTCCGATTTTATTGCAATCAGCTCGTTTAATGCCGAAACCAAAAAATGACCGCTTCCAACAGCGGGGTCGCAAATACGAATAGAATTAAATGTTTCGTTTGCTTTTTCTAAATCAATTTCCGAAATTTTATTATAAAGTTGAGGTTTTATATTGGTACAATTCCAATTATAAGCGGTATTAAATTTTTGAATTACAGTTTTTCGTATAGTTTCTTTACAAATATACATGGTAATAAATCCGGGTGTAAAAAAACTTCCTTCTTTATAACCGTTTAATTTCTCGAAAATTAAACCTAATACAGATGAATTTATTACAGTTTTATTGTGTTCTTGTATTTCTACTTTATTATCACTTGCAAAATTATAACTGTCCAAAAACTCAAAAATATATTGTAATACAGGTAATTCTCCTGCTTTTCTTTTTCCTGTGCTGTCTTTTAGAACTGTTCCGCTAAAAATTGGTAATGAAGTATTGTGTTTTAAATGATTTACTTTTACAGTTTCTTTTTCAAGCGTTGTTAATTCAAAAAGAGAACTATTAAGATATGGAACTTTTTCGTATTTCTGTTGTAAAGTGCTTTTCCTGTCTTTTGGTGTAACTGCAAGTATTTCAAAAAATAAAGTTTTCAGTTCTTCAAAATCCTTAATTTTTTGATTATTAAGAAATGCAAAATCAAAATTATTATTATTGTATTTTATTAATTGACCTTCAAGAAGTTTTAAAAATAAAATCCTATTTAGCCAAGTAATACATAATTCCAATCCGATACTAAATAATTGTTCTTTAAGATTTTCTCCATATCTCTCAGTTTGTTCTAAATTTTGAATAATATCATCAGTTTCTATGATTGAAATTATGTTTTCAATTAAACTTCCTTCATTTCGATTTTGTTCAGGTAATCGTTCTATTTTTCGTGTATTACCTTTGGTTTCGTATAAACCGATTATATGAAGCAATTCATTGTAAAAATCTCGATTTAAAGTATTACTATCGTTCTGAAATGGTAATTTTAGTAAATGTTCAGGGGAAAATATTTTATATAATTCAATGGTTGAATTTTCATTTTCTATCAGATTTTTAGATAATTGAAAATGCGTACAAACAATTGTATCTTGCTGGTCTTGAATAAATGGTTTTGCAATTTCGGAATAAAACCAATCTTTGTTTTTATTTACTAATTGTCCATTTGTCCAATCAACATATTTTTTTAGAAATGATTTATTTTGATAAAAAATGCGTTCGAACTCCGAAGCATTAAAAATAAACCAATCTATTGAATTTGTAATAATTAAATGTTTAATTTCTAAATTGTTATTCGTTGTTCTTTCTTCTAAATAATATTGAATAAGTTCTTGAAATGCTTTTTTATTTAAGTCTTTGGTAGTAATCATTTCATTTGATTTAATCGCTTTGGTTTCAACGATTACTCCAATTTTACCATTTTCTTCTTTTCCGTTGTAAATTACAAGGTCAATGTTATTTACATTCTCTTTTATTGTAAATTTGTTTTTATAATAGGTATCCCGAAAAAAAATATTTATGTAATCTTTTAATGTTTCTTCATTGTCATTCTGTTTAATAGATTTTAATAGATTTGCGTAGTTATCCTTAAACTTCGATATTTCATCAATGAAAGTACTTTGAGCTAAATAAGCTTTATTTAACGAACTATTTATATTTTTAATTTCTAATTTCATTTATCGTTGTTTTATTTGCTGCAAATCTAATATTTTTTATATTTGTATAATCGTTGGTTTTGCATAGCGTAACCGGGTAGCTTACGTCCCCTAAGAACCGTACCCAGCAAGTTTCCCCGCATAAC
>DYNA01000192.1 GCA_020721325.1 Paludibacter propionicigenes | reverse complement strand
TTCTATCAAGACCATTTCGACAAGATTGCTGCCGAACACCCCAATTTTAAATGGAGTTTAGCTCTTTCGGAGCCACTTCCCGAAGACAATTGGACTGGACCTACTGGCTTTATTCATCAAGTTATTTTCAACAATTATTTGAAAAATCACGATGCACCCGAAGATATTGAATATTATCTTTGCGGTCCGCCCATGATGAATGCTGCTGTTGAAAAAATGCTTTACGACTTAGGTGTGCCGAAAGAAAATGTTATGTTCGACGATTTTGGTGCATAGCTTTTTATCAAAATATAAAAACGCTCAAACGAAAAAGGTTTGAGCGTTTTTTTTTATTCTCTTTCAAAGTTTTTTGAGGGTTTGAATCGCTTTTTTTAAGGGGCTGTAAAGCTACTTGGGGGTATGCAAAGCTCTTTCGAGGGGTATTTTTTTAAATTGGAACGCGAATAACGCTGAATAACGCGGATTTTCGCGGATTTTTCAGGATTTTTTCCCATATAACGTAATGGAACACTGATTTTTTAGGATTGTTATGATTTTTCAGGATTTTTGTTTGTTTTTTTTTATAAAATTTTAAAAAAAAAATTTTTATGTTAATATTTTTTTGTACATTTATCCTTTCAATAAAGAATAAAAAATCTTTCAACAAAATAATATAAAACATTATTAGATTTAAAGATTTTTTTTATAGATAACAGAAATTTGAAATTTAGCACATTAACAATTAAAAAAATCTTAACCATGCAATTGTACATCAGTAAGTTTGTAGAAATATCGCTCAGCGATAGCAATTTAATAATCATCAATGATTGGTTCGATACCACAATGGAAATGACCGATGAGCAATATCAAAATGAAATGCTCAAGTTTGCGGAACTGGCAGTTTTGCACAATCCCAAATATCATTTGATAAAATCGATTAATTTTCTGTATGCTATATCGCTTGAAATGCAAGACTGGACAAATAATACGATTTTTCCACAATTGCAGGAAGCGGGGATTAAAAAAATAGCTTTTTTGGTTAGTGCCGAGTTGATAGCTCAATTATCTATTGAACAAACTCTCGAAGAAAGCAATGCTTCTGCCTTTGAAGTTAAATATTTTGATGTGGAAGATGATGCAAAAAACTGGTTGTTGGGATAGGTAGAGCTACCCCTTTGCTAAAAAATGATTATTTTTATTTTTTTTTATCACCAATTAATGAATTTAAGACGAATTAATTGGTTAAAATTTATGAATTTGTGATTCTATTAAAAAAAATAAGGGAATAAGGTTTTATTTTTGCTTTATTTGAATTTTTATTAAAGTAATAAAGTTGATTTTCAATTCTTTATTGGTTTAATAATCAAAAATAAAACTTTTTCTTTCCTTATTCTTTTATTTTTTTTTAGAAGAAGAGAGAGATTTTGAGTTTTTTTCTGCACTTGTTCAAAAAAAATAACGAACTATTGTCAAATTGTATTGAAAAATTTGAAACAATATTTATTTTTGCAAAAAAATAAATAAAGAAAATGAAAACTCAAATTGAAAAAATCAAAACTTATTTAAAAGAAAATCCCTTATGGGAAATTGTTTTTATGCTCTTAGTGAGCTTTGGAATAATTACAATCTATTCGTTTATAGACTGGAATTTAAAAATTCCTGAAATTGAAATTAAAAAAACAGAGATAAGTCAAGTATTTAAAACCCAATCTGAAAAAGTAAACAACGATTCTACAAAAGCTCTTCCCGCAAGCACCGACACCGTTATTGTGCAACGCATCATTAAAATAGATACTTTAATAAAAGGAAAAAATATAAAAATAAAATACGATACTATTTTTAAATACGATACCCTAAACAAAGAAGAATTCATGACGCGCTTGGATACCACCAAACAGCGAATAATGATAATAGGCGACTCGATGCTCGAATATTTGCGCTTGCGTTTGCGCGACTATTGCGAAGAAAACAAGCACCAATTAAAAACCGTCATTTGGTACAGCTCAACGACCGAATATTTCGGAAAATCAGATACTTTAGCCTATTTTATAAAAGAATTCGACCCCACGTACATTATACTCGTATTAGGAGCTAACGAATTGTTTGTGAGAGATATAAAACAAAAGCGACAAAAATACGTGGAACACATTCTCAAACAAATAGGCAATCGCAAATTTTTGTGGGTAGGACCTCCAAATTGGAAAGACGATACCGGAATCAACGAATTAATTGTGGAAAATGTAGGCTCAAAACGTTATTATCCCTCGCTAAAACTCAAATTTAAGCGACACAAAGACGGTGCGCACCCACTTAAAACCTCCGCTTTTGCGTGGATGGACTCCATTGCCGATTTTATTTCGCATAAAAGCATGTATCCCATTGTGTTAAATAAACCAACAAAAACCAGTAAAAACTCCACAAACACAACCATGCTGCAACCTCTAAAATAATGTTTTTTTGTAATTGTTAATTATTACAATACTTCGTTAAATTTTAGGCGGCAATTTTGCCCCAATTAATAAGTTCTTTGATTTTGTGAGTATTTTTTAGCTTATGTGCAGGAACAGCAAACACATCAATAAATCGCTATAGCAGTAAAATATTGTTATATAGCGTTTTAACGTTAGCCATTGAAAAAGTACCACGTTCTTGCTTTGGCAAGGAAAGCCAATGTTCGACTTTTGCTAAATTAATGGCAGTCAAAGAAGCGTTAAAATGAAAATGCAATTTCTTTTGCCCTCTTGCCAGACAATCATTGAGTCCCGTAGGCTTGTAAGTTCTTTGAAATCAAGGTAATCTATTTTTAGCTCTCAACAACCCAATTTGATTGGCAAATTTTGCTCTCCAGCATATTCAAAAGCCGCTAAGTCGTTTTAAAACGATTTTAGCGGCTTTTTTTTTTAGGGCAAGTGTTCCTATTAAAAAAACATCAAACCACAAACGCCCAAACGTCCTTTCATAGCTACAAATCACCCATTCGCAATTCCAAATCACCCATTCGCAATTCCAAATCACCCATTCGCAATTGCCAAATGCCAATTCGCAATTCCAAATCACCCATTCGCAATTCCAAATCACCCATTCGCAATTGCCAAATGCCAATTCGCAATTGCCAAATGCCAAGTCGCAATTGCCAAATGCCAAGTCGCAATTCCGAATCGGCATCCCCAATTTGCCCGAAGTGCGATAGTAATTGCCCGAAAGTGCGATAGTAATTGCCCGAAGTGCGATAGTAATTGCCCGAAAGTGCGATAGTAATTGCCCGAAAGTGCGGTCAAAATTTACGTTTTTTTTGCATCTTTTTTACCTTTTTTAGATGTAAATTTTCATCTTATATTAGCTTATTTTTAGTATTTAATGTTAAAATATTTTTTATAAAATAGGTATTTAATACTTGTTTTTTACATTTATTTTTTATAAAACTAAAATTTATTTTATTAAAAAATATAGATTTTAACATTTGTTAATATTTTTTAACATTCATCTATAATGCCTTATTTTATTGGTATTTTAGAAGAAAAGTTATTTATTTTTCAAACTATTTTTCAAAAAAAATGAAAAAAGTTATAAAAAAATTTGGAAATTTTAATTTTGTGTTGTATCTTTGCATCGTCAAATTGATTGATGATTTTGATTTGGCATCGGTCAGACCGGCGAGCCGGTCAGACCGAAACGGCAAACGGTAAACGCCGAAAGTAAGTTTTACCAAAGTAATTAAAAACAAACGAGGTTTTCTTCTTAACAAAAATGCTGATGTGAAAGGAAATCTCAAATATTAAAAAAATTTAGAAAACATGAAAAAAATGTATTTCCAAAACAACGGCTTATCTCTACGCCAGTTCGATTTAAGATGTAAGAACATATTAAATTGTGCAAAGAGAGACCTTAATGTGCTTAATCCTTACGGTATTACGCACGAATTATTAACCGGTTTTGAACAAAAACTGACAGTTTTGAACCAAGTTTCTACTTATTCGCTCGATGCGGCAAGCAGAAAAAATTTAACCCTCGAACGCAATCGTTTGAAAAAATTAATCATTGCTGAGGTTAAAATGCTTCAAAAACAATTGTTTTTTGCTTTTGAAAAAGGTACAAGCGGTTACGATGTGCTGTTTTCAAAAAATCTTTCGGAGATTCGTTTAGATAAATTTGCGAGTTTGATACTTGAATTTGCAGAAATATTGAAGCAAAACGCCCAAAGTTTAGTCCAATACCAACTTACGACTGAAAAAATAGCTCAGGTAGAGGATTTAATCGGTCAATTTATGAGTTCTTATGAAACGTTGTCGGGAGTTCACCACACGTTTAAAGAATCGGCTGCCGAGCGGTCAGCGCAGCGACAAGAAATCAACCGCACCCTGCTTTACATCTCCGGTATAGGCAAGACTTACTGGCAATTGCAAGGCAACCCCGTACTCAGCAAGGAGTACAACATCAGCCGAGTATCGAAAGCCTCACCAGAGGTTCTCGATGACGAAAGCTAAGAAAAGTAAAGCGGCATTTTTTAGAAATGCCGCTTTTTTTGTTTTTTTCCCGTAGAGACAACGCATGCGTTGTCTGTACCCGATTTAAAAAAAAATTGATTGTTTTGCGAAAAGTTTTTTATATTTGCGTTTTAAAAATATAAAATATGATTTCAGTAAAAAAAGATTTTAACGATATTCCTACGATTCTTTAGACAAATAAAAAGAATGCTTATGAAGATGTTTCTGTATTAGACTTGTTGCAAATTGAAATTCAGAAAATTAACAAATAAGGTAATAAGGTTGATTTCTATATATTTATTCTTTTCTACTAAGGTTGAAACCCTAAATATACTTTAAACGGTTATAATTTGAGCTTTTGTTTTTATGTAAGTGCTTTGTAATTAAAACTTTGCCAAAGTTTAAAACTTTGGCAAAGTTACCGTTTGCAGTATAGATATTAAAATGTTATACAACCTTAGTAGAAAAGAAATACAAGTTTAAAAGAAACCTTATTACCTTATTTAAAATTATAAAAGTTTGATTATCAATTTGCAACAAGTCTATTGAAAAAGAAAAAAATAGCACCGATACTATAAACGATTAATATACTGTAAATAGTTTATTATTTAACTTTTCCAAAGTTCTAAAACTTTGGAAAAGTTGTAGTTACGTGTGTAGTTACGTGTGTAGTTACGTGTGTAGTTACGCAATAATAAATATTAAAATTTATCCCATTTTTAGGATACTTCAACAGGAATTGAATTAGAATGGATTGGTAATGAAACAATTAAAAGTTATTGACCTATTTCCGGTTTGCAGTGCCGAGTACAGTACCGTAGAGACAACGCATGCGTTGTCTGTACCCGATTTTAAAAAAAATTGATTGTTTTGCGAAAAGTTTTTTATATTTGCGTTTACTATATAAATTCTATATCTTTGCAAAAGTATCATTTTAAGCAAGATAAAATTATTTTTTATATGTATGACAAAAGAAGAACATATCCGATATTGGACAAAACAAGTGCCAGATGATTTGGATTGTGCAAATGTTTTATATCAAGCCAAACATTATGCTCAATCTTTATTTTGGGCACATTTGTCGCTTGAAAAATTATCAAAAGCCTTATGGATAAAAACAAATGAAGGAAATACACCGCCATTTGTTCATAATCTTCTGCGATTGATAACTTTAACAAATGAAATTTTTACTGAAGAACAATTACAATTTTTCAATGAAATGAACATGTTTCAAATAAAAGGTCGGTATCCTGATTACGCAGAAAACATGGAAAAAACCGTAACTAAAGAAATTTGTGAAGAATATTTAAACCAAACAAAAGAAATGATACAATGTTTACAAGAGAAATTGCAATAAAACAAGCCACTGATTTTGTATTGGACTGTTCAAAATATGGCATTCATATTGAAAAAGCTATTTTATTTGGCTCGGTTGCTAAAAATCGGCAAAAGGATTTTTCTGACATTGATGTGGCTTTGGTTTCAAAAGATTTTACAAAGAACTTTATTGAAAACAATCGAATGACTTCAAAAATCAATATTAAGTATCCATTGATTGAAGTTCATCATTTTAATACAGAATATTTTATGTCTGGCGATCCTTTTATTAGAGAGATTACTTCAACAGGAATTGAATTAGAATGGACTGGTAATGAAACAATTAAAAGTTATTGACCTATTTCCCGTTTGCAGTGCCGAGTACAGTACCGTAGAGACAACGCATGCGTTGTCTCTACACCATGCGGGCGGCATTTTTAGGAATGCCGCTGCAAGATGGGTTAAGTATTTTTTTCTTTTTTTGTAAAAAAAAAAGATTTTTTTTTTATCGAAATGTTTTTTACTTTTGCATCAGATTTAATCTAACTTAAAAAAAAATAGATTTAGAAATTGTAATAAGGAACGAATCAAAAATAATTTAGAACAAGGCGCAATGCAAATTTAAAACCGGAGCTTACTTGTGTAAGTGAGGATTTCAAATTTGCATTGCAACACCGTTATAAGTTGGTTTTCATTCGTTCCTAAATTATTATTTGTTTTATTACCCTATAGTATAACAAAATAAATTAACCGAATGCAAGCAGACCCGAATCGATTTAAAATTGTTTATAACCCCGGAGTAGCTGAAATATTGGCAAAACTGAAATCAGTCATTGCCATAAGCACCTACCAAGCCGGAAAAGTCATTTTTATAGGAAGCCACAACGGTAAAAAGCTGTTTCAAATTCCCGTTTCGTTCAAAAAACCTATGGGCATTGCCCTGTTGGAGAACAAATTAGCCGTAGCAACCTTAGATGAAATACAAATTTATTCCAATTCGCCCACTTTAGCCGAATTATTTCCAGATTCCGAGCAAACTTACGATGCTTTGTACCTGCCGCGTGCCACATATTATTGTGGCGACACGGATTTGCACGATTTGGGCTTCGGAAAAGGCGGTTTGTGGGCAGTAAATACACGGTTTTCGTGTTTGTCTTCTTACGACATCAATTACAGTTTCATTCCACGCTGGAAACCGCCTTTCATCAGCGAGCTAACGCCCGACGACCGTTGCCATTTGAACGGAATGGCAATGCTCGACAGCATACCGCTCTATGTTACGGCTTTGGGCAAAACCAACGCCGCCGGAGCTTGGCGCGAAAACATAACACACGGCGGGGTTTTGATGAATGTGCCTGAGGGCGAAATTATTTTAGACCATTTGGCTATGCCCCATTCGCCGCGACTGATAAACAATGAGTTGTATCTTTTGCTTTCGGCTACGGGCGAAATTATTAAAGTAGATATTGAAAATAAAAACTACAAAGTCATTACAAAGCTCAATCGGTTCATTCGCGGCATGACGCACCACGAAAACTATCTTTTTGTAGCTTATTCCAAAATACGAAAAACAAGTAAAACCTTTAACAAACTGCCCGTAGCCGAAATAGCCGACGAAGCGGGCGTTGCGGTCATTGAACTCTCTTCGGGGCATGTGGTTGGCGAAATAAAATATCTCGATACGGTTGAGGAAATCTACGATGTGCAAATTTTGCCCAACACCGTAAAACCCGGAATGATTACGCCCGACGACCCGCGACACAAATTAACGGTTACTACGCCAAGTATTTCGTTTTGGAAAAAAAAGAAAAAAGAAGAAGATAATGGTTAATGAAAAATTAAATTCATAATTCATAATTCATAATTCATAATTCATAATTCATAATTCATAATTC
>DYNA01000191.1 GCA_020721325.1 Paludibacter propionicigenes | reverse complement strand
GTTTGCTTCGTTCGCTTCGCTCCCTACGCAAACCCCCAAAACAACGCCGCCAAGCTGTTCACGTTACAGCTAACTTAAAATAAGATGCATTCAAGTAATAATAACAATTTAAACATTCATAAAATGGAGATTTCCGAACAATTAATAGCTCTCAAAGAAAGAGTAATAAATCTGAAAGATAAAATTCAGACAGAAGAAGCAACAAAAAATGCTTTGATAATGCCTTTTATTCAACT
Organism: Paludibacter propionicigenes; assembly: GCA_020721325.1. GTDB lineage: Bacteria > Bacteroidota > Bacteroidia > Bacteroidales > JAIFNL01 > JAIFNL01. Next base: position 7,460 of record DYNA01000191.1, on the reverse strand, counting down.
TTTAGGATACGATGTTTTCAATCCATTGGAAGTCATCCCTGAATTTATTGCAGATGTGAGTAATAAAAAAGGTGAGAAAGTTGATTATTGTATTCAAAAAGATGAAGAACCGATAATTATTATCGAATGTAAACATTGGAAAGAGAAATTAGATTTACACAACACTCAATTAGAACGCTATTTTACATTTACAAAAGCTAAATTCGGAATTTTGACTAACGGCATTCAGTATCGTATTTTTACTGATTTAGAAGAGACCAATAAAATGGACGCAAAACCTTTTCTTGAAATTGATTTTGAGAATTTAAAAGATGCCGCTATTTCTGAACTCAAAAAATTTCATAAAAACGCATTTGATGCCAATAAAATTACTGATAGTGCAGGAGAATTGAAATACTATAACGAGATTAAAAACCTATATGAAAAAGAATTGCAAGAACCATCAGTTGAATTGGTACGACATTTTACAAGTCAGGTATATAGTGGTCGTTTGACAAGTTCTGTAATAGAGCAATTTACAAAAATTGTTAAAAAAGCCCTTAACCATAAAATCAATGAAACTATTAATGACCGTTTAAAATCAGCCTTAGATAAAGAAACAGAACATCAGTCAATTAACGAACCTAATAAAGTGCAAAATAATTTACGCCCAGAGGAAATAATTGTCTTCCAAGACGAAGAGCGTGGAATTTACACTACACAAGAAGAAGTTAATGCTTATGAAATTGTTTTGGATATTTTATCTGAAAAGTATGAAAAAGAACGTATTGTGTACCGCGATACAAAAAGTTATTTAGGCGTCTTACTTGATGACAACAATAGACAACCTATTTGTAGACTACGGTTCAACAGAGATAGTAAGTATTTGGGGTTGATTGATGCTGAAAAAAATGAGATAAAAGTGCAAATAGAAAAAATTGAACATATATATAAATATGCAGATAAAATCTTAGCAACAGCATCGTTTTACGAAAATGCCGAGTAAATTTGCCTGAAATTTTAAAAATTAAACTTGTGGATTTTAATCAACTAATAAAAAGCATTTCGGACACACATGAGATTTTTCAACAAAGGGCTTTTCAGAGTGTCAATATTAATCTTACATTGCGCAATTGGTTTTATGGTTTGTACATTGTTGAGTATGAACAAAATGGTAAAGACCGTGCTAAATACGGTGATGCTTTAATAAAAGAAATTGCCGATAAATTCATTTCAGGCAGCATAAAAGGTTTGTCATTCAGGAATTTAAATTTATTTCGTAAGTTTTATATCATTTATCCCCAAATAGTGCAGACAGCGTCTGCACTATTCAGAAATGAGATTGAAAATCAAGCGTTACCTGTAAAATCTGATACTGTTTCGCAGATAGATTTTATGCTTTCAGAAGCCAATAAAAAGAAAACTCAAACAATGTCTGAACAATTTGTTTCTGTTGATATTTTGATAAGCCGACTTTCATTTTCTCACTTCGTAGAATTAATGAAATGCGATAATGAATTACAACGGACTTTCTACGAAATAGAGAGTATTAAAGGTACGTGGGCGGTTAGAGAACTCAAAAGACAGATGAATAGTTTGTTGTTTGAACGAACAGGCTTATCGAAAAACAAGGAAAAACTTCTGAGAATTGCAAATAAAAATAAAGGAACAATAAAGCCAGAAGACGTAATTCGAGACCCATATTTTCTTGAATTTGCAGGATTGAAACCCAAAGATGTTTATACAGAAAGTGAGCTTGAAACAGCTTTGTTAAATCATATTCAGGAATTTCTATTAGAATTAGGAAAAGGATTTACTTTTGAAGCACGACAAAAGCGAATAAATATCGGTGGTGAATATTTCAAAATTGACATGGTATTTTACCATCGAATTTTAAGATGCCATGTATTGATTGAATTAAAAACGAGAGATTTTCACTATTCAGATGTAACCCAACTGAACGTATATTTGAATTATTACAAAAAGCACGAAATGCTTGAAGACGAAAATCCACCGATAGGAATTTTGCTTTGCACCGCCAAAAATGAACCATTAGTTGAATTTGCAACAGAAGGAATAGACAATCAGGTATTTATATCCAAATACAAAGTTGTTTTACCGTCAAAATCAGAATTGAAACAATTATTAAAATCAGAGATGAAGTACATTGAAAAATAAAAAATAGCTGTAACATGCTACTTGGCATCAGTGGTTTTGGGGTGTTTTGCTTCGCCTACGGCTTCGCAAAAACACCCCAAAACCACCGCCGCAAGTAGCTTTTCGTTCGTTGCAAAAAAAAAATAAAAAAGTGCCTTGCGGCACTTTTTTTTATAGTATTTGTTTTAGTTTGTTTGAAAACCAAAATGTTTTTTATTTCGCGGCGTTGCCGCTTTTGTGTTGTGTGGGCATTTTTTGTCCCAGCCCTTGCAAGCTGGGCTAATGTATAGTCGCACCGTTGGTGCTTTTTTTAATGGGAACGCGGATTTTTTTTGTATTTTGTAATGGAACGCTGCTTTTTTAGGATTGTTATGATTTTTTAGGATTTTTGTTTGTTTATTTTAAAATTCATAAAACAAGCGGGAAAAATTAAATTCATTTTTCGTGCAAAATAAACCGACCAGTATAGAACCACAAAGAACACAAAGTTTTTTTATTTTCACGCTAAGACGCCAAGTTTTAATTACAAAGCAATTACATAAAAATAAGTTCAAATGATAACCGTCTATTGCAGTAAAACGAAATTGAATAAATTTAACGCCAAAAAAGGAATAAAAAATTTGTTTGTATGACATCGTATTTTTATTTTTGTAAAAAAAAATTTCATTTAAAAACATTTCAAAAATGAAATCAATTTCTGTATCAATTTTTTTAACGGTTGTTTTAATAATCAGTGCATTTACCTTAACTGCTCAAAACCAGCCCGATGGTTTTTATACATGGAAAAATGCAAAAGAACTTTGGAGCAGCACAATAGATAAAAGCAATGTAAAATTAAATGCCGACTCTTCGGCTATCGAGCTTGTTGATGGCGCACTTTCGGGCTATTTTACAATCAATGAGCAAGTTACAAATCACTCTTTTAATCGGGGCTTGCCTTCTTGGAATGGATATGCGCCTAAGAACGCAGTTTCGGGTTTTAAAGTTCTTGTAAAAGTAAGAAATTCAGGTATTTGGTCGGAGTGGCTCACTGCCGGTTACTGGAAAGACCAAATTTGGAGCAATTATGGTATGACAACTTTTACATCGGGCAAAATCGATATTGATTATTTGGTTTTAAACAGCTTTGCCGATGCTTTTCAATATAAAATTATTTTCGACCGTGCAAATACAAATTATTCTTCACCTAACATAAACAAAATGAGCATGTTTGTAAGCGACCAAGCTACTACAAACGACTTTAATCTAAATACCGCTTTAGCCGACAAACCCCAAGCCATTTTCGTGCCTACCAATTTTGTATATCAATACAGCGTGGACAGCGAAATAGGAGGCAGTATTTGTTCGCCTACAACGGTTTCAATGATTTTACAAAGCTTTGGCTATTCGGTTGATACTTATCAATTTGCATTAGATACAAAAGACCCGCATTTTGATATTTTTGGCGTGTGGCCCCGTGTAGTGCAACACGCTTCGCAATACGGCGTTGAGGGCTTTGTAGGTCGCTATCGCACATGGAGCGAAGCGGCTGAGGTGTTAAAAAACGGTGGCAGAATAGCTATGTCGATAGGAAGTCCGCTTTATTCGGGGCATTTGGTTATGCTTGCCGGTTTTGATGAAAATGGCAACCCCATAGTTCACGACCCCGCTAAAAGCAACGGTTATTCTTACAAACATTCAAAATCTGATTTATCAACGGCTTGGTTTGCAAAAGGAGGAGTGGCTTATACTTTCTATAAAAAAGAATCTGCCAATTCCATTGAGCAGTTAGCCATTCAAAAAATGCCTTTGAGTGTATATCCTAATCCTTTGGTTTTCAATTCAGTAGTAGAATATGAATTGCCACAATCGGCAGATGTATCCATAAAACTTTTCGATGCAAAGGGGCAATTGAAAGTTGTTTTGTTTGAAGGTTTTCAATACAAAGGATTTCATTCTCAATCGTTTAATCAAGTCAATTTAGAAAATTTAGAAAAGGGAATTTATATTTTGAATTTTAATGTAAATGGAGAAATAAGAAGTTTGAAAATAATGAATTTTTAATACTTCAATTGTGCAACGGGGTCGCTTTGTATGCCGCGACCCTGTTGCGAATTTTTTAAATTAGTTTGCTCTCTTTACTATCCAGCCTTTTTCACGTTCTTGGGCTTTTTGCACCCAAGTAGGATATAAATTTTTCAAAAAAGCATCTTTTTCTTCTTGTAATTTTTTCATATCCAAACCTATAAAAGCTTGTGCTTTTGCTTTAGTAGAAATATCGGGATACGGCACTTCGTCATTGAAACCCTTTTTAGCCAATAAACGTGTCAATTTTATACGTGCTTCTTGGGCTATTTCTATTCCTGTAGAAATAACTCTCCCTATTTCTACTGGTGCATGAAATGAACCGCCATGGCTGGCTGCTGCATAATCCCAACGCCACTGTGCATGACGAATATCTTGCAAAATAGCTTTCATCTCTTCTTCGCTTGCGCCCAAATCCCATGCTTTTTTAGCTTCTACGTGGGCGCGTACTATCAAAACTTCTAACGCATCGCGATTTTGAATTATTTTATCTTGCCTATCATAAACATTTTTCATCAATTCGTTTGCTTCTTCTCTATGGCAAACTTGGCACGAATTTGCAATGTTTTTCAATGGGCTGGTCATTTGATGGTTTGTAAACTTTTGACCACCTTCCGATTTATAAGGCATGTGGCAGTCGGCACACGAAACACCGCGCTCGGCGTGTATTCCGGTCATATACACCTCATAACCGGGGTGTTGTGCTTTTAACATAGGTGCTTTGCTCAATGCGTGAGTCCAATCCGAAAAACCGATTTCGTCGTAATATTTTTCTATATCTTCTACTGCAAATCCTTTATCCCAAGGCAAAGTTAAATAAGCTACGCCACCAAATTTTTTTGTATCGAAATAATATTCCACATGGCATTGAGCGCAAACCAACGAACGCATCTCTTGGTGCGTAAAACTCTCCATTTTTTTGCCCTGACGCTCAAAAGCTTCTATCAATGCCGGACGACTAACACGCAGATTCATCGATTTAGTCTCATGGCAATCAGCACAACCAATCGGGTTTACTATTTCATGACCTATCGATGACCATTTGCCTTTATAAAACTCAGCTACACCTTTTTCTTTCATCAATCGCGGCACATCGGGACCTTTACAAGCCCAGCAAGTTGTGGGCATCGGACCATCTTCGCTCGATGTAGGTCCACCGGTACGCAAAGTATTTACAACATCTTTAATAGCATAAAAATGCCCTCTTCCTTGATTGTAATCTTTTGAAAAACCATAACCCGCCCAAAGCACTACCAAACGCGGGTCCACTTCAAGCATATCAATCATGGCATTGCCATTGTATTTGCTTCTAAATGAAGTATCTTGAGTTTGATAATACGATTGAAATTGGCGTTGAAAATTCTCTCCCCATACTTCGTTGCGTGGTTCAAATTCGCTAATTTCTACTTGCGGTTTGTAAACATGCTCGGCTTCTGCTTTACGCTGAGTAATCGATGATGCCAATAATCCCAAAAAGAATACTGCTATTATTGTTACAATAAAAAGCAGCCAATTTTTCCATGCTTTTCGTGTCGATTGATTTGTTTCCATATTATTTTATTTTAAAAAATTAATTTTTTTATTTTATTTTTCTCAAACTTTTTTTAAAAATTTTAAATTCAAAAATCATCGTATCAATCTGTTGATAAGTAGCTTATTGATTTTTATTTATTTTTTTCGCATAATGCAAATAATTGATACCAAGAATCTCTTTGCATTAATTATTTGTAAAAAAAACTTCCGTTGAATTATTTAAAAAACTGTTTATGAACGAATTGATAAATTGATTAAAAAGAATACATTTTTTATAACAATATGTGCGACACTTTTCAAAATGCAAAGGGCTAAAGCCCTGAAATTTATTGCTTTTTATTTATCCCCGGACTAAAGGTCGGGGCAATTGATTTTCAATATTTTACATAAAAAATGTCATTCATATTGTTATAAAAAACTATTTAAGCCTTTTTATAGAAAAAAGCGAATTGGGTGTAGCAGAAAGACTTCTAACTTTTCCATGTGGCACTTCACGATGGCAATCCCAACAAAAACGACCATTGCCTTTGTGAACATCTTCAAAAGTATGGTCTTTGATGCTCACATTGCTGTTCAAGTGTGCATGGCATCGTTTACAATTTTCCTGAACCACTTTTGCTCCGGCATCTTTAATTCTAATTGTTTGAGGTTCAAGTTTTAAAGTAAACATTGTTGCATGTCGCAAACCATCGGAAGCTTTAAAATAATATTTTGATATTATATTATCTTGTGGCACATGGCAATCGTTGCAAGTAGCATGTTGGCGATGTGAGCTGTGATTCCAAGTGGCATACTGCGGTGTCATTACATGGCAATTGATACAAGTTTCAGGCGAATCGCTTAAATACGATACGGCATTGGAAACTTTTAATGTATAAGCCGTTAAACCTACTAAAACACCAAATATAATAAAAACAGTCATTTGCCATGACTTGGGTGGAGTTATAAAATCAATGAGTTTTTTCATTTTATTGAATATAAATGTTTTACATTGAATTATAATTTTTCTATTTAATTATAACTTTAAGAAAAACGAAAATAAAACCATTTCAGTAATTAAATGCTCCTGCAAAAGTATTAAAATTTAAAATTCAATGCAAATTATTTTCCAATTTTTTTTTCTAATTTAGATTTATTCTAAATTGTTTATGCTTTAATGGGTCGCTTTACACAGGTTTTAAACGAGTTTGATTAGAACTTTTATTTTAGGTAAATACTTAGTAATTAAAATTTTAACAAAATTACTATTGGATTTTTATTGCCAAAATAAACCTTAGTCCCTTACACTTAAATCGGGCAGAGCAACCGACTCGCTGCCAAGCAACCCTGTTGTTTGTATAGAACAACTTCCCGGGCGCTTGCGTTTAGGAACTTGGGAACGTGTTATTTTCATTCCCTCGCACAGACAACGCATGCGTTGTCTCTACATTGTGCCATTAACCATTATAAACCAGACGTTTCCATGTCCATAGGCGGGACGATGAAAAGTCTGGTTTTCAAATATGGAAACGTGTGAATTTTTTGAATTAAACGTTCAATCGTTGAACATTAAACATTATTTTGTATCTTTGTAAAAAAAACTCAAATGGAAAGTTTAACAATCTATGTAAAGAAAAAAGAACAGATAGATTTACTCTATCAGTTTTTGCAGCATTTAGACTTTGTTGTAATGCCTTCTGATGTAAAACCAAAGGCAAAAAACAACACAGAGTATGACTTTTTTCAAT
>DYNA01000190.1 GCA_020721325.1 Paludibacter propionicigenes | reverse complement strand
TATAAATCAATATTTTGATGAATTTATAGCAAATAAATTTCCGAATGAATGGAAATACCAAATTATGAATAGTTTTTTAGAATTTAAAAGCCAAAACCAATAAAAAACATCACAAAACAAACAAGTTCAAGTCTGCACTCGGCAATGTTTCAAAAAAAATAGGCTGTACAGACGCGCCGCGGTGCGTCTCTACAAAAAAATATTAGCAGGTCGTGTTACGACTTGGCAACATTTAAAAAAAATATTGACAGGTCGTGTTACGACTTGGCAATGTTTAAAAAAAATATTGACAGGTCGTGTTACGACTTGGCAATGTTTCAAAAAAAAATATTAGCAGGTCGTGTTACGACTTGGCAACATTTAAAAAAAATATTGACAGGTCTGTTACGACTTGGCAATGTTTCAAAAAAAAATAGGCAGGTCGTGTTGCGACTCGCCATACTTTAGAATCAATTGGGAAGCGCAAAGTTAGCAACAGGGGCATTTTGAGCCACCTTGTTGCTATTGTGTGTTGATTTGCCTTTTTTTTATTTTTTTTGTAATTATTCTTTGATTATTTTCCTAAATTCAAATGTTAAACCACTTTCAAATTTAATGATATAGATGCCCGATGTAAAATTAGTTGTTTCAATAGTCGTTTTTTCTGTCATATTTCCTTTGAATACAACTTGTCCGAGGGTATTTATAATTTCAAAATTCATTTTTTCATGGTTGCCAGTCCTTTCTATGGTCAATTCATTTGAAATAGGATTCGGATAAATCTTTATGCTTTTATCTTGGTCAATGTTTTCGATGTTGGTTATTAAAACATTTATTGTATTCGATGGATTGGAGCTGCAACCCGATAAGGTAACAATATCATAATAATCGCCAGTGGTTAAAACGCTGTAATCTTGATTTGTAGCACCTGAAATACTTCCATTCTCATTATGCCATTGGTTACCCGAAGTGGCATCGGACGATAAAACGTTGCCCGTTAAATGGATAGTTGGAGTTGGAGGAAGGGAATTTACTTTCAAAGTGCTAAAAATCAAACTATCACAACCGGTTATTGTTTGAAGAGTGTCAATATACAAACCGGAATTTTTCAGGTATTTGCCGTTTACAAACACACTGTCGCCTGCGCAGATTTCAAAAGCTTGTGAACTTTTAAAACTATTGGTGGTATCGGCAATCAAGACAAGCAGTTTCAATGTATCAGACATGTAAGGTTTTCCACAAACTTTGTTGAACACTCTGAGTTCTACATTTTTTTTACCCGAACACTGATAACTATGGGTAGGATTAAATTCATTTGAAGTATTTTCATCGCCAAAATCCCAAAATACAGAATCGGCATTGGAGCTTAGGTTTGTGAAATGAATTACACTTTCTTTAGCTATCGAATCGTAATAGGGTGCTAAAGGTAAATAGGCAAACAATGCCGTTGGTTCAATGCACCTGAGCGAATCTATGAAACTAACTTCTGTGGGTAAAACCGTATTTGCAGCCAGAAGACCCGAAACTTTTAAAACCGGAATGGCATGTTCGGGTGAAAACCATTGATAAATGACCGTTGTATCTATAAAAGGAAATGTTTCTTCCAAATATAAGGTGTCTTTTTTTCGTATTTCGGTTCTCATTTTTAAAACCGAAGGAAACGTATCGTAAGGAGTGATGAGTTTGCCCCAACCTTCAACATGATTAATGCGTTGGTAATTAGAAACATATTTTAGCTGTATTGCGCCAAAAGTGAGTGTTGCTAAGTCAATAACATATCGGCTTCTGGCGCTATCTTTATTGTTGTATTGAATTGGAAATCGGAATATTGTATCCGGTATTTCAAATTCTACGGGAAGGGGAAATTCCATAGCAGTAGCACCGAGCATGGTTTGTTCGAGAACATTATTTTGTTTGCGATAATGATTGACAATATTTTTCAAACTTACCGCACCCACAACAAGGCTATCCGGTCGATAAGAGGCTAAATTTGTAAGGGCGTTAAATTTACTGTTGCAATTGAAAACGTAAAAATGAAAAGTACACCAAGCGTTTTTATACCCGCCGTTTATGGGGTTTATCCATTTTTCGTCTGTTTGCGAAGTGTATGGAAGATTTTGGTAGTTCCACAAAAAATCCGTTCCGGTTGCTTCAAAATCAAAAGCGCCTAAACCTGTTTTCGCTTTGCTAATGTGAATACTATCGCTAACAATTGCATAATCAGCCAAATTGTAAACGATTTGTGAAAATGATGCTATCGCTGAAAGCATTATTATCAATGTTAGAATTAAAATTTTTCTCATGATATTAATTTTTTTAGTTTTCTAACTGTTTTTTGTTATTACTTTTTACAAAAATAATACTTTTTTTGCGTAAAGCGAATGTAATTCTTATTTTTTTTACAAAAAAATAAGATTCCATTTACGAAAACTTTAGAATCAGTGTATTTTTTTTACAACTTTAAATTCGTAACTCATCGTATCAATTTGTAAATAAACAATTTAAAAATAGGCAACTTAATTGTAGAAATAAAAAAAACCGCCTCACCCATTGACACAGCTTAGCGGTTTTTAGAAAATTTAACAATAACAATTAAATAATTTAACTATAACAATTCAGTAATTTATTTTCTAATGAGAGTAATATCGCCCATAAGTTCAAAAGTTTCTTGGTTTAAAAACTTACCGTTGGCACGCCAAATGTAAACATTTTGAGGCATCAATTTGTATTTATAGTAACCGTCCCAACCCTGATTGATGTCGGTTGTTTGGAAAAGTAAAACTCCCGTTCGGCTAAAAACTTCCAATTTATACTCAACAATTCCCTTGCTTACCGGATAAAAAATATCGGTAGAATGGCTGTTGAGGTTGTAAAAACCATTATTAGAACCGATTTCGGAAGGCACAAAAGCCGTTGGGAAAACAATAAAGTTCTCGCTCGGAGTAGAAAACGGCGACTCGATTACAATGCTGTCGGTACACGATTTTTCCGAAGTTACTTTTAATTTTATCGGGTTTTGAATTTCTGTTTCGGTGTAGATATGAACCGGGTCTTTGAGCAATGAATAATTGCGGTCGCCAAAATCCCAAACATAGCGGGTAGCACCTTGCGTGTAATTGTAAAAATAAACAATGCAATTTTGCTTGCAATTTTCATCGGCATCAACTAAAGCTATGGGTTTTGGTGTTTCAAAAACCGTAATTGTATCAATAGTTGTTTTGCATTTACCCAAATCGTTGTAGGCTTTTATGCTAACTATATATTGTCCGGCTTTGTCATAAACCGTTGAAACCGAATTGTTTTGTGAAGTTTTTCCGTTTCCGCAATTTATTTCTATGCGTTTGGCACCTTCTGCAATTACCCAAAAATCGACCGTTAGCGGAACACAACCTTCCGTTTTTGATAAATTTAACTCAACTCTGAAAATATTTTTTTCATTCTGAGCATTCATTTTCTGGGTAATAGTTAATGTATCGTGAAGTTTTGATAAAATCGTTTCATAGTGCATTTCATTTGCATCATTATTTTCCGTTGGCGTTATTGACTCTATTTTTTCAAATGAAACAACCGGACTCGATTTTTTTAACGCGCGGTTGGTGTTGGTAATGGTTGAATCTTTTTTAGCAATCAAGTCTTCCGAATGGATTTGGGTAACGGGTTTTTCGTGTTGCAATATTTTTTCGGAAGTTAATTTTTCAATCAATCCGGTAGAAGTAGTCGGGTGAGAAGAAAATAAAAAAACCGATAAAATAGATACAATCGATAAAATAGTACTCAGATAATAAATATTAAAATGCTCGGCTCTAAACCGGAAAAAGTTTTTCACTGCCAGTTGTTTTTCTAATTTTGTCCAAACAGCCGGTTCAGGAGTTATTCGATAATCTTGAAAACTCGATTTGAATAATTCTTCTATACTATCTCCCGAAAATCTCATTTTTTTATGAATTTTTGTTTACTATAAATTTTTGCTAAAAAACTAATCATTTATTCTGTGCTTTATATCCTTATCCAACCCGATTAATTTTTTTTGAATAATTTTTCTGGCACGCGAATATTGCGATTTAGAAGTATTTTCGTCAATTTTTAACAAATCGGCTATTTCTTTGTGTTTCATACCTTCCATGGCATACAAATTAAAAACCATTCGATAGCCATCGGGCAGAGAATTGATTATTTTTAAAAGCTCTTCTTGCGTAAAATCGTTCGTTTCGCGGTCGTTGTTGGTTACAAAAACATCTTGCATCTCGTCTATGTCCAGATTGAAACGGTGTTTGCGATTTTTATGATAAAAAGTTATGGCTGTATTTATAAATATTTTTTTTAGCCAAGCCTCAAACATGCCGCGCTCTTCGTAACCACTTATACTCAAAAAAACTTTTAAGAACCCTTCCTGCAAAATGTCTTCAGCTTCGGCTTTGCACGAAGCATACCGCATGCAAACGCCCAACATACTCGCCGCATAGAGCTGATAGAGCTGCTTTTGAGCTTTTTTATTGCCTTGTTTACAACGCTCAATGATTTCCAAATTGCTATTCATGTTCTTATTTTTCTAAACTTTTTTTTGTTTAAAAAAGTTGCATCTACTTTAAAAAAAAATTTTTTTTATTTTAAAATTGCTAAAAATTGACTATTTATTTTTACTTTAAAGACAATAAATTATATACTTTCATTGGTAAAAATTTATTACAATTTGATTGATAAAAGTATTGATTTTAAATTATTTAAAACATATTTTCCTTTGCGCTTTCGCGTGAAAAAAACATTTCTTTGCATCTTTGCGCTTTCGCGTAAAAAAAAACATTTCTTTGCATCTTTGCGCTTTCGCGTGAAAAAAAAATATTTCTTTGCATCTTTGCGCTTTCGCGTGAAAAAAAAACATTTCTTTGCGTGAAAATAAAAAAAACTTTGCGTCTTTGCGCCTTTGCGTGAATCTTTTTTGTTCAGAAAACATGCAAAAGAAATAAAATTCATTTTTTCTACAAAATGAACACAATTGTTTTGGCGGTTTATTTTTTCACAAAAAATTAATCGATACGATAGCTAAATCTTTGTGAACCAACTTTTCCGTTGCCATTCATTCCTTCAACACGAATAATGAAAGTTCCTTTGGTATCGGCATTGTGAAAACTAATTTTCGCAATGCCTTCGGCATTGGTAATTATTTCCGGATTCCAATAAATCGTTTTCCGTAAATCCGTAAAATCGGAATTTACCGAAGAATATTTTGGTGAATAAAAGGTTTTCGGTGTGGCATAACCCAGCATATCAAATTGAATTTCACCTCTTTTCATGTATCTACCTTGCTTGGAGTACACTGCAATAACTCCCGTAGAACCCCGCAAACCGTAAATGGAAGCATTTGCGCCTTTTAATATTTCAATTCTGTCCACATCGTTTACCGAAATGGAATTGATGGCATCATAATTGAGCATAATGTCGTCGATAAGCAAGAGCGGTTGGCTCGAACCCATTATTGAATTTATGCCTCTGAAATTAGCCGTTGCGCCCGAACCGTAAAAACCCGGAACATGCTGTTTTACAATCTCTTCTACCGAATTTACACCCGAAGTATTTACTTTTTCCATGTAAATAATTTGGTCGGCACTGTTGTGCAAAGAGGTTTGATGTGGCTCACCTTCATCGTATTGCCGTACTTTTGGGTCAATGTAAGCTTCGCGTTTTTGTTTGTAGCCTTTTGTGGCATAAATTTCGGGCGTAATTTGCGGCGAAATCCAATAATTGGGTTCTTTTAAAAGGTCTTCTTCTATATAAATGACTACATTTTTTTTTCCATTGGGCAAGCGGGCTTCAATCAACACCTCCAAAGTGTCGTTGTAATTTAAGTTTGCAAAACGAAATTGTCCTTTTTCGTTGGTTTTAGTTACAAAATTTTCATTAAACTTGTTCATTAACGTCAGATTTACGTCAATTCCTTTAACCGGAACGCCAAACAAATCGCGCGTGATGTGTCCATTGATGCTGATAAAAGGCTCTTCCTGGTATTTTACTTTTGTGGTATCGTTCAAAATTTTTTGCCATTCGTAGCGTCTCCAAGCCTGTGTAAGTAAAAGTAAATCAAGCTTTTCTAATCTATCGGCGTTTTTGGTATCAAAATAATCGTTCACATTTTCTATTTTTCCAACTATTTTCGATTTTAAATCGAAATAATTTTGCATCAAAACATCGTTTTGCGGGTCGGTGCAATCTTCCGATACAACCGAAATGCCCAAATGGGTTTTGGGTAAGGTTTTTATTTGCCATTCTACTTTTTCGCGCTGTGTGTAATTGGTTTTCAATCCCGAAATTTGAATTGGCAAATGTTCCTTTTTGTCTATAAAAATCAATCGCTCGCTAACCGGTTGAAAATAACCATTTATGAGTGTAATCTGATGAATGCCATGCGATAAATCCGATTTTTTTATTTTCCAAATCCATTCATTCTCTTCTATCGAAGCCTCTTTGGTATATAGAAGTTTTCCGGCATTTTGAATGAGAATGTAACACTGCGAAACATTTTTATCATTGCTTTGAGGCAAATTGGCTAAAATTGTAATTTCCAAATTGTTATCATCAAGATTATTTATTTGCATAGCAAAACCTTGCGTTTGCGCCAAAGGCAAATCGAATGTTTTTTTGGTTTTATCTTCAAAAACAACTTGAGCTTTGTATTTTTCGTTTTTTTGCGGCATAAATTCAAAACTTCCCATGCCCAGATGCGTACTTTCAAAGTGAGCTACTTTTCGCTTGTGCGAGTCGAAAATTACCCCTTTTACTTTTACGCCTTGCTCCAATTGATTGATGGCTTTAAAAGCTACACGTGTTTTTCTATCTATCAGTAAATAACCACCTTCTGGCAAAAATTGAAGGTCATATTCAAGCGAAAGTTTTGTTTCCTTTCGCTTTTTTTTCTTCATAACTTGGTATTCGCTCATTTTAAAATATTGTGCATCGGTATTTTGAACGGTTATTTCTTTTGTAAAAAAGTAATCCGCTCCAAAGTTGCGAAGACTCTGAGTATAAACTCGCAGCATGTATTTACCGTCGGGCAAAGAATCGGGTAGGGGAAACTCGCCCCAAGCTGTTCCATTTTTTACTTTCAAAAGTTTGCTCATTTGTGTTTGGTTGTATCTGTTTATCAGGTCTATATACAAGTTTACCGTAAGCGAATCGGCTCGCAAGTCCTTTCCCTGTCTTAGGTAGGCTTTAAACCATAAAATATCTTTGGCTTGATAGATTTCACGGTCGGTTTGTAAATATATTTCCTGATAAGGATATTTTGCTACGTATTTTTCAAACTTTTCTATTATTTTATCTAAGTTTGAATATTCCGAAAAAGCCATGCTCAGCAATACAATTCCGACAAGAGTAAATATTTTTTTCATCGTGCATTTCTTTTTTTATTTTTCTTTTTTTTTTTACAAAAAAAGAAAAAATTGGGTCTTAAAATTATTTGTTTACATTGTTAAACTACCGCATTTTAAAAATTAGTAATACAAATATTTAGCCTTATAATTTATATATATTCTAAAATAATACGGTAAAATATAGTTAAAGTTTTACTTGAATGTAAATGTATAAATATCTGGTTATTAATTTTTTTATTGAAAATATACGCTATAAATAATTGTAAATAGGCAAGGTTTTTATATTTTATAAACTTAAGTTGTACCTGTTTACAAAAATAAACCAATCGTATATTTTGCATTAAAATTTTATGGGGTATATACTATAAACCACTACATATATGTAAATTATTTAATTTGTT
>DYNA01000189.1 GCA_020721325.1 Paludibacter propionicigenes | reverse complement strand
TTTTCTTTCATTTTATTATACTTTTTTATTATAGGCTATTTCAGGGTTAGACAAACCCTGCCCGATTGTTTTCAAACCCTGCCCGACTGTTTTCAAACCCTGCCCGATGTTTTTCAAACCCTGCCCGATTGTTTTCAAACCCTGCCCGACTGTTTTCAAACCCTGCCCGACTGTTTTCAAACCCTGCCCGAACGTTTTTAAACCCTGCCCGATGTTTTTTGAACCCTGCCCGATGTTTTTTTGTATCTGCCCGACTTTTTACTAAAATACCGGATTATTTTTTAAACCTGCCCGAACTTTTTTTGTATCTGCCTTAACTTTTTTACTCAAATGCCGGTTTGTTTTTTTAAAACTGCCGGAAAGCATTAGCAACCGTACAGACAACGCATGCGTTGTCTTTACAAAAAAATAACGCACCGTAGAGACGCTGCATGCGGGCGTCTCTACAATGTACAAAAGGCACAAAGAAGAACACAAAGGACACAAAGATTTTTTTTAATGGGAACGCGGATTACACTGATTGAACGAATTTTCGCGGATTTTTTTCTCGTAAAAATTGAAAACGTGGATTTAGAAATTGAAAATACAAATATTTCCGTTAATACTCAAAATACTATTCATACCAGTGAATTTTAATGTTTGATTTGTTGATACACACAAAAAAATAAAAATGCACATCATTTAAAATAAAAGCCGAAAGAAGATTTTTTTTTTACAAAAAATAAATTTATACAACTCAACAAAATTGAATAATTTACTTTTTATCAGTATTTTATAAAAAAAATGTTTATTTTAAATTAAAAATTCTTTTATATGAATCTTTTTTTTTAATTTAGCATTTTAAAAAAAAATGATTTTTTTTAAAAAAAAGACTAAAATAATAAAACAAATATATGAATACGAAACAACCAATAAAAATATGGGAAACCATTTTGCGCACTTCCCTTAATTTTAAGCATTGCCGTGTAGATAGAGAAGATTTTTTGAAAGAAGTTTTGAAAGTGAATTGCAGTGATGAAGTCATTAGCAAGGCAATTTTAACTTCTCCAACCGATGCCGAAATTCCTCGTTATGTTATTTCGGATATAGCTAAAGAAGTTATTTCTAAAGATTTAGCCAAAGTTACGGGTTTGTCTTTTGTAGCAGGCTTGCCGGGTGGTCTTTCCATGTTGGGAAGTATTCCGGCAGATTTAATCCAGTTTTTTGTAAATTCGATACGAATAGCTCAAAAATTGGCTTATCTTTATGGTTGGAAAGATTTTTTTGAAAGCGAAGCCGATATTTCGCAAGAAACTTTGAGCAAAATCACTCTTTTTACCGGAGTAATGTTTGGTGCTCCTAATGCCGAAAAAGCCTTGAATGCTCTGAAAGAAATGGATACTGAAGATTCTACTAAAGACATAAGAATAGGATTTAGTAATTTGGAAATTGATTTTTCGTTCTCGCAAACCACTGTTCGTGAACACGGACTTTTGCAGCTTATCCAATATGTAGCAAAATGGATTGGTGTGAAAATAGCTCGTTCGCGTTTTACTTCGGGTGCTATGCGCTATGTGCCTTTGATTGGAGGAATTGTTTCGGGTGGTATTACTTATCTTAGTTTTAAGGATATGACTTCCCGTTTGCACGATTACTTGCGTCAGTAGGCTGATATTGCTGAATTATTTGAATTTTTATAAAAGAAACTTTTTTAAAATAAAAAAAGAAAATCTAAAAAGGCAATAAAAAATTGCTTTTTTAGCATTTTTTTTATACTTTTATTTTTCTGGAAGTGCTTTGTAATTAAAACTTTGGCAAAGTTACCGTTTGCATTATAAATCCGCAAGTCATGGTATCAACTGTTTATCAGCAGATTGATATGATGACTTTCGGATTTTTAGGCAGAAGTCTAAACAATCGATAATTTAGTGTATCGTTGCTGTTTTTAGTGCATTTTAGCACTAATGATTTTTAAAAATTCTTCGCGTGTAGCTACTTTTTCAAATGCTCCGGTAAATTCCGAAGTGGTTGTAACCGAATTTTGTTTTTGTACACCGCGCATAACCATACATAAGTGAGTGGCTTCTATCACTACCGCAACTCCTAATGGGTTGAGGGTGTTTTGAATACATTCTTTAATTTGTGTAGTTAAACGTTCCTGAACTTGCAAACGCCGCGCAAATGCCTCAACTACTCGTGCTATCTTGCTCAAACCGGTAATGTAGCCGTTGGGAATGTATGCCACATGGGCTTTTCCAACAAAAGGCAACAAATGGTGTTCGCACATTGAATACAAGTCAATGTCTTTTACCACAACCATTTGGCTGTAATTTTCTTTAAACATGGCAGAACGTAAAATCTCATCGGGTTTCATATTGTAGCCTTGCGTTAGAAATTGCATTGATTTTGCCACGCGCAAAGGAGTTTTTAAAAGCCCCTCGCGTTGGGGGTCTTCGCCTAAAGTTTCGAGTATTGTTTTGTAGTTTTCACTCAATATCTGTGTGGTATGTTCGTTGTACCGGTCTATTTTTTGATAACCTTCCGGTTGGTGGTCATGGATATTGTTATTCATCTTATCTGTGATTTATAATAATTTCTTAAACTAAAAAAAAAACTGTTTTTTTATTAAACTGTTCCAAAGTTCAAAAACACGGAATAAATTTTAGTTACATAATAAAAAAGTTCAAATTTTAACTGTTTGTAATCTATTTAAAATATTTTGTAGTATAAAAAATTACTCACAGTTCTTTATTCGTAGCGTAAGGCTTCGATGGGGTCTAACTTGGAGGCTTTTATAGCGGGCAGCAATCCGGAAAGTAATCCGACAATAAAAGTTACGATGATAGCCATAAAAATCCAGCCCCAAGGCGTAATAAATTCACTTCCAACGCCTTTACCAACTAAATTTCCGATTAAAATGCCCAAAATAATACCTAAAACACCACCTAACTGACCAATAATAATGGATTCAAATAAAAATTGCTGTTTAATTATTTTTGAATTTGCACCAATTGCTTTGCGTGTGCCTATTTCGCGAGTACGCTCCGAAACCGAAACCAGCATAATGTTCATCAAACCCACTGCCGCACCAAACAAGGTAATGATACCGATAATGGTAGCTGCCAAGGAAACGAAACTTAAATTCTGGATAAGCATTTGAGCTAAACTGTCGCTTTTGCTAATGTTGAAGTCGCTCTCGTCGGTTAAGTCCAAACCGCGAATAATTCTAAAAAAACCTTCGGCTTCGCTCACTGCCAAATCCAAAGTGGTATTGGGCGAAGGCAACACATTGATACGAAACGACATATCGGGGCGTGAAAAATATTGGCGCGCATTTACAACCGGAATGTAAACCGATTTGTCGCCGCTTTGTCCCATAGACGTGCCGCGTTCTTTCAAAACACCTATTACCTTGTATTTTCCGCCTCCTACACTAATTATTTTGCCCAGCGGGTCTTCTTTTTGTTTGAAAAGTTTTTTAGCCAAGTCGCTGCCTATCAGTGCGTAACTTCTACCGTTTTGAACTTCTATTTCTGAAAAGTTTCTTCCAAAATTAATTTCATCGCCCGAAGTAGTCAGGTAATTTTCGTCGCAACCGATAACGGCTATGTTGGGGTCTGTTTTTACTGATTTATATTTAGCCGTAGCTATTCCTGTGGCTTGCACGGTAATGGAAACGGTAGCCGGAAACTTAAATTCTTCCTTAAATCGCTCCGCTTGGCGAAACGAAATGGAACTGTGGTTCTTGGCTTTGTAGCGTTTTTCGCCTATTTGCACACGCATTCCTCTGTTTTCGATGGCAAAAGAATTTGCGCCCATGCGTGTAAATTCGCTGGTTATAGAACTTTCTATGGCTGCTACGGCGGTTAAAATGCCCACCAATGCCATAATGCCAATGGCTATTATCAATATTGTTAGCGATGAACGCAAAACATTGGAACGTATAGCGTTAAAAGCTATTCGCAAATTTTCTACAAACAAACTGTTCATTTTCATTTATTTCAATTTCTTGAATTGATTTTTGGTTTTTAGGTTTGGTTTGGTAAAAAATTGGATTGCGTAATTTTTTAATGGTTAAATGGTTACATTGCTAAATTGCTAAATTGTTAAATTGCTAATTTATTTTTTAAATTTATTTTTTTAAACTTATTTTTTTAAACTTATTTTTTTAAATTTATTTTAACAAAACAATTTAACAATTTAACCATTTAACCATTTAACAATAGAATTTAATTTCTATTGATGCAGTTCAAATCGTCAAAGGCTTGTTGAAGTCTTGCCACCATAGCTACTTCGGCTTCGCGCAACCATTTGCGAGGGTCGTAGTATTTTTTGTTGGGTTGGTCTTCGCCTTTTGGGTTTCCTATTTGACCTTGCAAATAATCGTGGTTTGCGGCTTCAAATTTGCGAACGCCGTCCCAGAACGCCCATTGCGTGTCGGTGTCGATGTTCATTTTGATAACTCCGTAGCTAATTGCCTCTCTAATTTCGTGTTGTGCCGAACCTGAACCGCCGTGGAACACAAAATCAACCGGATTGTTGCCCAAATTGTGCTTTTGTGCAATGAATTTTTGCGAATTATCTAATATTTTTGGGGTCAAAACCACATTTCCGGGTTTGTAAACACCGTGAACATTACCAAACGAGGCTGCAATGGTGAAATTAGGACTTACTTTGCTCAAACGCTCAAAGGCATAATTTACGTCTTCGGGTTGAGTATAAAGAGCCGAATTGTCCACGCCCGTGTTGTCCACGCCGTCTTCTTCGCCTCCGGTTATTCCTAACTCTATTTCAAGGGTCATGCCTATTTTTGACATTCTTTCGAGGTATTTTACGCAAATATCAATGTTTTCTGCCAATGGTTCTTCCGAAAGGTCGAGCATGTGCGAGCTGAAAAGAGGTTTTCCGGTTTCGGCAAAATGTTTTTCGCCGGCATCGAGCAAGCCGTCTATCCAAGGCAACAATTTTTTAGCGGCGTGGTCGGTGTGCAAAACTACCGGAACACCGTAAAGTTCAGCCATTTGCCACACGTGTTTAGCTCCCGAAATAGCTCCGGCTATTGCCGCTTTTTCGCCATCGTTTGAAATGCCTTTTCCGGCATAAAAAGCTGCACCACCGTTTGAAAATTGAATCATTACCGGCGAGTTTACTTTTTTAGCAGCTTCCAACACGGCATTGATTGAGCCGGTGCTTACTACGTTTACAGCAGGTAAAGCAAAGCTTTGGGCTTTTGCAAATTCAAATAATTTTTTTAAATCATTTCCCGTTACAACTCCGGGTTTTACTATATCTAATAATTTTGCCATAAGTTTGTTTGTTTATTTTTATTATTTTATAAAGCCTTTTTTGATTGGCTTTGATGTTTTTCTTAAACTGTTTTATTCCTATTTTTTATTTTTTTCAAAAAATTAAATCGGTTTTTTGAATAAAAAAAACGAACGATAGTTTTATGCAAATCTATAAAAAAAAATCTATTCCAGATAAAGTTTTTTTGTTTTTTAACATAATATTTACATAAAAAAGATGTAAAATTCTTATTTTCAGCATTTAAAGCCAATTTGCTTTTGGTGGAGTGTTGTTTTATTTCTTTTAGATTTTTTTTCAAAAATCAGTAAAATATATCAAAAAAAACTGTTTATACTTTATAAGGTTGTAATTTGAGCTTTTATTTTTATGTAAGTGATTTGTAATTAAAACTTTGGCAAAGTTCGTGTTTGCAGTAAAAAAAAAGAGACGCTACTGTTTGTGCGTCTCTTTTTGCTAATGGTATTTTAAGTATTGAAGAATATTGGAAGGGGTATGTAAAGCTACTTGGGGGGGTATGCAAAACTCTTTTAAGGGGGTGAAAAGCTTATCTGTCTGCTATTTTTTTCTTGTATGGTGTAAATTGGAACGCGGATTGAACGGATTTTCGCGGATTTTTTTGACCACGAATGCACGGATTTATTTTTGTTTGTTTTTTATTTTTTTATTTGAATATTGTTTTTTATATTTGCTTTTTTATAATTGTTTATTTAGGAATGTAAAAGCAAACAGAAACACGGTGCTGAGGCTGCTGGGTTCATAAGTCCTCATAATACCGACATGCAGAAGTGTTAATACTTTTGGCAGTAACGCTGTGCTGAGTAATCGAATTTTTTTTCGCTACTCATAAAACAGACAAAAAAATAACTTTGCTCTTACAAAAAATAAATAATTGAAAAAAAACGCAAAGAATGAGTTTTTTTTGCGCATAAATAATGTTATAAGCCATTATAAAAAGACTCAGCAATGAAAAGAGTACTAATATTTTTAATTTTCATAACACCGACATTATTATTCGGACAACAAAAAATAATTCCGATTAATATTTCAGTTTTTAATGAATCCACAGCAATTCCATATACAAGATTTGTGACAACACCAATTCACCCGGGAATTCAGATGGGGACTGAATTTAATTATAATGTCAAAGAATTTTCCCGACTTTTTCAGACTGCAAACATTAATTATTTCTACCACAATTATTTGGCTCAAGGAGTTGGACTCAATACAGAATTGGGTTATGAATACTGGCTAAAAATAGGACTTGCTTTTGAAGGTCTTTTAGGAATAGGGTATATGCACACATTTGCAACTACGGAAGAATTTTCGTTTACTAATGGACATTATGAAAAGAAAGCCGATAAAGGCAACGCAAGATTATATCCGTCATTTTCCTTAGATATTGGGTACTATCTAAAAAAGGCAGATAAAAATAGCCCCAAAATTTTTATACGCTATCAATCGTGGGCGGAATATCCTTATTCACCTGACTTTATTCCTGTTATGACACATATCAATTTACACATTGGTGCTAAATTTTTCATCAATACAAATACTGCGAAAAATGAATAAGACAATTTATTTTATCCTCACTCTATTTTTGCTAAACGCTTGTCATAAAGGCGAGGACATAAATCCCACATATTATAACTGCACGTTCAATTTTGCAGACAGTAGTTATTCAAATCCAAACAAAAACAAATACCAGTCAGTAGTTGATGATATGACTTCAAACGGTGTTGTTGGGGTAACAATGTCTGTTTATAATACACAATCAGGAATTTGGGTAGGTGCAAGCGGAAAAGCTGATTTGCATAATAATATTGATATGCAACCATGCAATATCAGTAGAGTTGGTTCAACTGTTAAAATGTTTACTGCAACCACAGTTTTGAAACTTGCGGAAGAGGGAAAGATAAATTTGGATGATAAAATTTCATCCTATTTGCAAGGAGATGTAATTAATAAAATTGAAAATGCCGACAAAGCAACCATCAGACAGTTGCTAAACCATTCAAGCGGCATTTACAATTATATTCAGAATTTGAAATTTCAAACCGCTTCCCTCAATGACTTTATAAGAGAATGGAAGCCTGACGAACTATTAAAATATGCATACAATCAGAAAGCATATTTTCAACCCGATGAAGATGTACGATATTCAAACACTGGATATATCATGCTTGGAATGCTTATTGAAAAAGTTGAAGGAAAACCTTTTTATAAGGTTTTTGAAGAAAAGTTATTTGTCCCTCTTGGTTTGACAATGACAAAGTTTGCAGCCGAAGACCATATTCCGTATGGAACTGTAAGAGGTTATATTTTAGACTTTGGATAAAAATATTAAATAAAAAAAAATTTTAGCAATAAAACAACAAAAAGAGGCAGAAAACGTATAATCATTTTTTATTAAGACAAATTATGAAAGATACTGAATTATGCCAAAAATTATTGTCGTTCTATGACAAAAATAGAAAAGCTATTGTAAACTTGA
>DYNA01000044.1:20215-28310 GCA_020721325.1 Paludibacter propionicigenes | reverse complement strand
CACTAATTTCCTTATTGTTATAGTTTTATTTTATCATACTTTTTGAATCACCACCAAAAATTAATGCTTAAAATCAGTCAGAACTTCTGGATTGTGCTTGTGTTTGAATAAAAACACAAAAGCGATGGTTACCACAAACGAATAAGCAGCAAAAGCAAACCAAATATCTGTCCAATTTTTAACCAAATAGGGCGTTTCCAAGATTCCCGTTTCGGAAACTTTTAGATGAAATTTTTCAATAAATTGACTGTCGGCAACGTAGCCAAAATGCGATGCCAAATCGGAAACATTAGAAAATTTTAAGGTAAAAAAACGTTCTATGATTACACCGCTGCCCAAAGCTCCGATTACTGTACCCAAACCATTGGTCATCATCATAAAAAGCCCTTGCGCACTGGCACGCATGGATGGTTCGGTTTGAGTTTCTACAAACAAAGCTCCCGAAATGTTGAAAAAATCGAACGCCATTCCGTAAACTATCATCGACAAAAGAATCATCCACAAACCGGCAACGGGGTCGCCAAAACCAAAAAGCGTAAAGCGCAAAACCCATGCTATCATGCTCATAATCATTACTTTTTTGATACCAAAACGTTTTAAAAAGAATGGAATGGTGAGAATAAACAAGGTTTCGGAAATTTGAGAAATGGACATGATAATGGTGGAATATTTTACGACAAAAGAATTTTCGTAAGCCGAAAAATGCTTAAATTCGTCGAGAAAAACATCGCCGTACATGTTGGTTAGTTGCAAGGAAGCACCCAAAAGCATTGAAAAAACAAAAAATATTGCCATTTTGTAATTGGCAAATAATTTAAAAGCGTCTAACCCTAAAACTTTAATCCAAGTAGCTCCTTTTTGAGCAATATTTTTTGGCGGACAAGCCGGTAAACTAAAGGAATAAATGCCTAAAACAAGTGCCGAAACGGCAGAAAAATAAAACTGCATAACGGTTGCTTTGTTTCCGGTTAAATTGGTAACCCACATGGCAGCAATAAAACCGATTGTTCCCCAAACTCGAATGGGCGGAAATTCTTTGATTACATCAAAACCTTGCTCTTTTAGGGCGTTGTAGCCAATGGTGTTGGTAAGGGCAATGGTGGGCATGTAAAAAATCATGGCAAGCAGCATAGCCCAAAAAAACATGGAAGGAGTTTCGACAAAAGGA
This sequence comes from Paludibacter propionicigenes, assembly GCA_020721325.1. Classification (GTDB taxonomy): domain Bacteria; phylum Bacteroidota; class Bacteroidia; order Bacteroidales; family JAIFNL01; genus JAIFNL01. The sequence continues at coordinate 27,142 of DYNA01000044.1, read as the reverse complement.
AAAGAAAAAACCGTGATGCCGCCTAAAATATGCAAAATACCGTATAATTTTTCGGCATTAATCCACCGGTCGGCTACAATGCCCGTAAGTGTGGGCATAAACATTGATGAAATACCGAGCGTTAAAAAAACGGCTCCAAATTCTACCGGCGACCAGCCTTTGGTGCCAAACCAATAATTTGCCAAAGTAATTAACCACGAACCCCAAATGTAGAACTGCAAAAAGTTCATTATGATTAGTCTGATTTTTAAACTCATTTTGTTTGTTTATTTTTTAAAAAGATTTGTAAGTTTGTTAAAAAAAAAGGTTTTTCATTTGATTTTTTTAAAACTTTTTTGATTTTTTTTCAAATAAAAAAGCAAAAATAATCTAAAATTTATTTTCTACCAAGATTTTTTTTTTTTCAAAAAAAACATTTTTTTTCGCTTGACGAATTTTTTTTGTAAAATATAGATAACAGAATTTAAGTCTAAAGAAGGTTAAAAACGAAAAATTCACGTAAAGACGCAAAGACGCAAAGTTTTATATTTCAATTAATTATAACTTCTTGTTTTTACAGTTTTTCATTAAAAAAAAAATTTAAGCTGAACTCATAAAAAAAAGACAAATTGCATTTATACGACTGTTTTTCAATGGTTTATGAATATAAAATCGGTCTAATCAAAATCATCAATGTTCTATTTTCTACAAAGACTTGCTGATGATAAGGTTTGTCAAAAAATATTGAATTTTAACAATTGATTTTTATTTGATAAAAAATAGAAAGAGTTAAAATTCAATATTTTACAGAAAGGAATCGGTATTTTTGTAAAAAACTGATTACAAACACAATAAAAAAAATTTGGAAAATAAAATAAAACGTTTTACCTTTGCAACGGATTAAAACCACAATTTTAGGGGACAATTTGTCCCCTATTTTATTCTATTTTTTTCACAAAAAACAAATTAAATGATTGATATAAAATCAGTTATAGAAATAATTGAAGAGCATGTTAAAGACTCGGAGCTTTTTTTGGTAGAAGCCGAAATAGGCGAAGGAAATTTAATCCAAATCGTACTCGATTCGACAAAAAACGTTTCGATTGGCGATTGCATTGAGCTAAGCAAATTCATTGAAAGTAAACTCGATAGAGAAGTAGAAGATTACGAATTGCAAGTTGCTTCGGCGGGTGTAGGCGAGCCTTTAAAATTACCTCAACAATTTGAAAAAAACATTGAGCGTTGGGTGGAAGTTTTAGACAAAAAAGGCATCAAACAAGCCGGAACTCTAAAATCTTTTGCCAACAACACAGCCTCAATAGAAATTACCCGACTAATGAAACTCGAAGGCAAAAAACGCAAACAAGAGGTTACTGCCATTGAGGAGTTCAAATTAGACCAAGTAAAACAAATTGTAGTTGTTCCCGACATTGGCAGAAAAACGAAGAAAAAAAAATAATATCCAAAATAATTTAAAAAATGGAAAATTTAAGCTTAATAGAAACTTTTTCGGAGTTTAAAGAATTAAAAAATATCAACCGCGAAACGTTAATGCACGTTTTGGCTGATATTTTTAAAAGTTTATTGCAAAAAAAATACGAATCGAGCGATAATTTCGACATTATCATCAACATTGATAAAGGCGACTTGGAAATTTGGCACAACCGTACCATTGTTGATGACAAAGACTACAACGACCCAAATACCGAAATTCCACTTTCGGAAGCAAAAAAAATAGACGAAGAATACGAAATAGGTGAAGAATTTAGCAAAGAAGTAAAATTAGAAGATTTTGGACGCAGAGCCATTTTGTCGCTTCGCCAAAATTTGACCACTCGCATTTTAGAACTTGAAAAAGACAGCCTTTTTTCAAAATACAAAGAACGTGTAGGCGAAATTATCACGGGCGAAGTTTATCAAACTTGGAAAAAAGAAATTTTGGTTCTCGACGACGAAGGCAACGAACTTTTGCTGCCCAAAGCCGAACAAATTCCTACCGACTATTTTCGCAAAGGCGAAAACATTAAAGCCGTTGTGGCACGCGTTGAAATGAAAAACAATACGCCCATGATTATTCTTTCGCGCACAGCACCCGAATTTTTAGAACGATTATTTGAACTGGAAGTTCCCGAAATATACGACGGTTTAATTACCATCAAAAAAATAGTGCGACAAGCCGGCGAACGCGCCAAAGTAGCCGTAGAATCGTATGACGACCGCATCGACCCCGTAGGTGCATGCGTAGGTGTAAAAGGAACGCGCATTCACGGGATAGTTCGCGAATTGCGCAACGAAAACATTGACGTAATCAATTATACCAACAACTTGCAACTATTTATTTCGCGGTCGCTAAGTCCGGCAATGATTTCGCACGTAAAAATCAACGAAGAACGCAAACGCGCCGAAGTTTTTCTCGACCCCGAAGAAGTATCGAAAGCCATTGGCAAGGGCGGTTTGAACATAAAACTTGCCAGCCGATTGGTAGGTTACGAAATTGATGTGTTCCGCAACATAGAAGAAGCCGAAGATGTAGAAGACGTAATCATTGACGAATTTTCTGACGAAATAGACCAATGGGTACTTAACGAACTCAAAGCCATAGGCTGCGATACCGCCAAAAGTGTACTGGATTTGAGCAGAGACGAACTCATTGAAAGAACCGACTTGGAAGAAGAAACAATAGACGAAATATTAGAAATTTTCAGAAGCGAATTTGAATAATACAAAAAAATATCTATTTTTGTCTAAAATATTCAAACAAAAGCCTCTAAAAATATTTCTTTTGTAAAAACCTTTAAATAAGCTATTTACAAAAGAAATATTTAACTTTTTTTTTATGTTAAACCCTTTTTTTAAAAAAAATAAAACAAAAAATTTCATAAAGCAATAATAAATAAGTAGTTTTGTGAAAAAATTAAAAAGAATTTTTTTTTAAAACAAAAAAAAACGAAACTCTACTTTTTTAAGTGTATCAGAGATTTATTTCACCGCTAAAACATCTTGTTACTGCTTAAAATAAAAATAAAATTAACAATACGTTTTTATAAGCTCTGAATTTTCAATTTTTAAAAAAAATATGGCAGTTAAAAGACTCAATAAAATAGCAATAGAATTTAATATCGGAACTTCTACTTTGGTAGAATTTCTGCAAAAAAAAGGTATGCCCGATGCTAATCCGAATTCAAAAATTAACGATGAGACATACAACATTATTTTGAAAAAATTCAGCTCCGACAAAGGAGTAAAAAATAATGCAGAAAAAATGTGGAGCGAAAAACAAAAAAAAGATAAAAACGAAGTTATCTCGCTACAATCTGCCGAAAAGAAAGAAGAAATTAAAACAGAAAAAGAAGTCATTATAAAAGAAAGTATCATTCAGAAAAATCCATTTAAAATAATGGGACATATAGATTTGGAAAATAAAAAATCGGTAAAAAAAGAACCTTCGGCTGAGGAACAAAACAAACAAAAAGAAAACCCAAAAATGCCGGAAGCCGTTTTTCAAAAAAAAGAAAACAATAGTGATAAAGAAAAAAAAGTTTTCCATGAAAATAAAAAAACGGAAAACGAACATGTAAAAAAAGAAAATCACATTGAAAAACCTTTGGAAACAGTTAATGAAAAAAAAGAACCTATCATTCACCAAAATTTGGAAGATAAAAAAGAGCCTATCATTCACAGAAATTTGGAAGATAAAAAAGAACCGCTCATTCACCGAAATTTGGAAGATAAAAAAGAACCGCTCATTCACCGAAATTTGGAAGATAAAAAAGAGCCTATCATTCACAGAAATTTGGAAGATAAAAAAGAACCGCTCATTCACAGAAATTTGGAAGAAAAAAAAGAAGGCGAAATTAAAATTTTAGGTACAATTGATTTAGACAATCTCAATCAAAAAACCCGTCCTTCTAAAAAAACAAAAAAAGAAAAAGAAGCCATTAGAAAGCAACGTTTAGCCGAACAACGCAAAACGGTGCATCCTGTCGATTCTGAAAACAAGCCAAAAGAGCATAGAACTCACAATCAAAACAACAATCAAAGACAAAGCTCTAATCAAAATCCGAATCAAAACAGCAATCCAAATCAAAAACAAAATCCAAATACAAACAATAACCCAAATCAAAAACAAAACAACAAACCAAATAACAATCCAAATCAAAACAATACTCATCATCACAAAAGAGATGATAGAAAACCAAATACGGACAAGCCACGTTCGGAACAAAATAGAACCGAACACAACAGAACAAATAACAGAACGGAACACAACAGAACAGATAACAGAACAGATAACAGAACAGATAACAGAACAGATAACAGAACCGTTCATAATAGAAACGAACATCACAGACGAACCGACCCAAGAGTTGAATCGAAAAACACTCCCGTTGTTGAAAAAATAGAAGAAGACAATAAAGATTTCTTAGAAACAAAAATAACTAAACTTTCCGGTCCTACGGTAATTGGAAAAATAGATTTGCCTGTTGAAAAAAAATCAATCGTTCCAAATCCAGACAACAAAAAGCGTAAAAAACGCAAACGAATTGTTAAAAAAGTCGGAAAAGAAGTAGTAAAAGAAACAGATGTAGAATTAGAAAAAGATTTAACTAAAATTCAACAAAAAAACCAAGCTAAAATAGCCAAGGTTAAAAAGAAATTTGTTAAAAATAAAAAAATTGTTGGAAAAGTTGAAGTCAAAGAAGAAGACATTAAAGAACACATCAAAGAAACGTATGCAAAATTAACTGCAAACAAACAAAAAGCCAAAACTTCTGCCAAACACAGAAAAGAAAAACGCGATTTAATTGAACGAAAAAAACAAGACGAACTCGCTCAACAAGAAGAAAACAAATCCATTATTAAAGTAACCGAATTTGTTACTGCCAACGAATTGGCGAATATGATGGACATTAGCGTTACCGATGTTATTTCCACTTGCATGAGCTTAGGTTTGTTCGTTTCCATCAATCAACGACTCGATGCCGAAACCATTGTTTTGGTTGCCGAAGAATTTAACTTCAACGTAGAATTTATTAGCGTAGAAATTCAAGAAGCCATCGAATCGGAAGAAGACGCCGAAGAAGACTTAAAACCACGTTCCCCCATTATTACCGTTATGGGACACGTTGACCACGGTAAAACTTCCCTACTCGACTTCATTCGACACACCAACGTAATAGCCGGCGAAGCCGGAGGAATCACACAACACATTGGAGCATACAAAGTTCGCTTAAAAAGCGGGCAAGATATAACTTTCCTCGATACTCCCGGACACGAAGCCTTTACTGCCATGCGTGCCAGAGGAGCAAAAGTAACTGATATAGTTATCATTGTAGTTGCTGCCGATGATAATGTAATGCCACAAACCATAGAAGCCATCAATCACGCTTCCGCTGCCGGCGTTCCAATTATTTTTGCCATCAACAAAATTGATAAACCCAACGCCAATCCCGAAAAAATTAAAAAAGAATTGGCAGCAATGAATTATTTGGTTGAAGAATGGGGTGGAAAATACCAAAGTGCCGACATTTCCGCAAAACAAGGAATAAACGTTGACGGACTTTTGGAATTGGTTCAATTGGAAGCCGAAATTTTAAATCTCCGCGCCAATCCAAACCGAAAAGCCAAAGGAACAGTCATAGAATCGACCTTAGACAAAGGACGTGGATATTTAACCACCATTTTGGTCAAAACCGGAACCATGCACGTAGGCGACGTAATCCTTGCCGGACGATACACCGGAAAAGTAAAAGCCATGTTTAACGAACGCAACAAAGCCGTTGAATCAGCCGGTCCAAGCGACCCCGTTCTCATTCTCGGACTCGACGGCGCACCGCAAGCCGGAGACGAATTTAATGTTATGGGCAACGAAAAAGAAGCTCGTTCCATTGCCAACAAACGCGAACAATTAAAACGCGAACAAAGCCTTAGAACCAACAAACACATTACCCTTGATGAAATCGGTCGAAGAATTGCAATTGGCAACTTCCAAGAACTCAACATTATAGTAAAAGGCGATGTGGACGGTTCAATAGAAGCCCTCTCCGACTCGCTTCAAAAACTTTCAACCGGCGAAATTCAAGTCAATATCATTCACAAAGCCGTTGGACAAATTTCGGAAAGCGATGTAACTTTGGCAACCGCCTCAAATGCCATCATCATTGGCTTTCAAGTGCGCCCATCGTCGAGCGCACGCCGACTTGCCGAAACCGAAGGCATCGACATTCGATTGTATTCCGTTATCTACGACGCCATCGGAGAGCTTAAAGATGCCATGGAAGGTATGCTTTCGCCCGAAATTAAAGAACAAATTATGGGTAGCGCCGAAATTAGAGAAATCTTTAAAATTGGCAAAGTCGGAACCATTGCAGGTTGTATGGTTAAAGAAGGTAAAATTGTGAAAACAGCAAGTATTCGCTTAATTCGCGATGGCATAGTTATCTTAACCGGACGCTTAGGCTCGCTAAAACGTTTCAAAGACGACGTAAAAGAAGTCAAAAACGGTTTTGAATGCGGATTGAACATTGATAAATACAACGACATTAAAATTGGCGACATTATCGAAGCTTTTGAAACCGTTGAAGTAAAACGGACACTAAAATAATCGACTTTCCATTTTTTTCGGACATTCTTAAACATCACTTTATCAGAACTTTAAAAATTCTAATAAAGTGATTTTTTTTTCAAAAAAGAAGTTTTTTTCAAAAAAGAAGTTTTTTTTCAAAAAAGAAGTTTTTTTCAAAAAAGAAGTTTTTTTTCAAAAAAGAAGTTTTTTTCAAAAAAGAAGTTTTTTTTCAAAAAGAAGTTTTTTTCAAAAAGAAGTTTTTCCCAAAAAGAAGTTTTTTCAAAAAGAAGATTTTTTTCAAAAAGAAGTTTTTTTCAAAAAGAAGATTTTTTTCAAAAAGAAGTTTTTTTCAAAAAGAAGTTTTTTTCAAAAAGAAGTTTTTT
>DYNA01000044.1:15688-20115 GCA_020721325.1 Paludibacter propionicigenes | reverse complement strand
TTTTTCAAAAAGAAGTTTTTTTCAAAAAGAAGTTTTTTTCAAAAAGAAGTTTTTTTCAAAAAGAAGTTTTTTCAAAAAGAAGTTTTTTTCAAAAAGAAGTTTTTTTCAAAAAGAAGATTTTTTTCAAAAAGAAGTTTTTTCAAAAAAAAAGGTTTTTTCAAAAAAGAAGTTTTTTTCAAAAAAAAGAACCTTGAATAAAAAAATTCAAGATTCTTTTTTATTATCTAAAGCCAATAAAACAAGAAAAACTTATTCCAGTTTCGTTAAAAGCGAATAAGAAGTTCGGTTTCCTCTTTTATCGTACTGCTCGCTGCGCACTACGCCCGCATTTTCGGCAATCCACTCAGCACTCGAACCTTTGGTTTTTACAAAAGCCATACGCGCCTCGGAGTCTTGAGTGATTTTAAAACATTTGTAGCTTTTGCCCGAAACAGTTATATCTTCAAATTTTTCAACTTTGCGGTTCGATAAAGTAATTCCGATTTTCATAAACGGAATGCCATTGTTGGTTACAGTGGCTAAAACTTCGCCACCTTGCAAACTCTGTCCGGCGGTGGGATTTGAAGGAATTTCAATTTTATCGGCATTTATTTCCACTTGCATAGAATTGTAAGCTCCAAGATTTCCCAAATAACTTTTCATGTCCACATACATTTTGCCGTCTTTGCAAATATAGTCAAACTCTTGAGTAAAAACACTATCGGAGTCTTTGGATTTCGATTCGATACGCAAATGAAGCCGCTCTTCGGCATCGGTTTTTGTTTTTTTCAAAATGGTATAAACTGCCACGCCCGTTACTTTATCCTTGTCGTTGTAAGAAGTTATTTCCATTTTTGTGCCTTCTTTTTGAGGAAAATACTTAAAGCAATCTTGAGCAAATGCGCCAAAAGCAGTGGCTAAAATTAAGGAAATAGCCATTAAAATTCTTTTTTTCATGTTTTGAATTTTTTTAAAGTTTTTATAAAAAATAGTAAAAAAAAGAAAATAAATCTCAAACCTAAAAAATCCGCAAGTTCTTCTCCAACAAACTCAGAGGCAAAGTATCAATTTTTTTTCAAAATGCGTAAAAGTTAATCATCTATAAGCGGTTTATTACAAAATTGATACGATGACTTGCAAATTTGAGGTAAAAATTTTTTTCTTTGAATATGAATCATAAACGTTTTTATTTCATTTCTATTGTAAAAAAAAGGGGTTCTATGATTGAATTTTAAATTTTTGAGTATTCTATTTTCAAAACACCCAAATAAAAATAATAGGCACTAACTGCCATAAGTGTATGACTCAGAGCCAAATGGTCGAACCACTCATGTATGGAAAGTTCGTTCATAAAAATAAGTGCGGCTACGGCAGCTATTGCTACACCTTTGAGTAAGGTCTTACTTGCCTGATTTTTAGTTCGGTAGTACAAAAAAGTTTGCAACGAAAGCACCACAAACATAAGTCCGTAGCCGGAATGAAATTCGACAAAAAAGAAATCGAGAAAATAAAAAGTAAGCCCGATAAAAAGGGTCAATTCGAGGGTATTGACTATTTTAAAAGCTTTTATAATACTGGGTTTCAAAACCATAGACGTATGCTCAATGCTGGCGCGTTCCACCAGCATAATGGAAAACATGCTGATAACCCAACCGGGCAATTTCCATGCAAAACTGATGTAGTGCATGAGGGCATGCCCCAAAATTCCGCCAAAAAAGGTAGCGATACTCATCAATAAAAAGTACAATTTGAAATACAAAAAGACCCGATGCGCCGGACGGTTTTTATGAATTTGATAAAAAGCATAAAAACAAACCGCCGACACAATTAAATCGCTAAAACTTGCCATTGGTTCTCGAATTATTACTCCAAAAACATCAATTGTTGTCATTTTTTTTATTTTTTTTAGGGTTTAAAAAAAATTTAACATTTCATAAAACACAAATATACAGACATTTAACCCTTACTTGCAACTTTTTTTTAAAAAAAATGAAAAAAAAGTGCAAAAAAATTTGGTGATTAATATATTGTTTGTATTTTTGTAATACGATTAACTAGGTTAATAGATAGATTAAAGTGTTTAATTTAGGTGTGAAGGCTCTCCCATGCGAATGGTGGTGCCTTTTTTTTTTACACCTTTTTTTCATTTTTTTAGGGTTAAAAAAACTGTTTCAAAAATACTTTTAATAAATTGAATATCAACTATTTAAACTTTCAAAAAGAAGTTAATAAATAAAATTCGTACAATTCTAATTTGAGTTCCATTTTTATGTAAATATTTCATAATTAGAACTTTGCCAAAGTTTTAAAACTTTAGCAAAGTTACTTGTTTCCATTTAGAATTTAATAAAAAATTTACTCACACGTGCAAAGTGTTGTTACTTTTGAACACAAATCGTTGAAATCTTGTTCCAATTTTTGAATTTGTATATCCAACTTATCGTTAAATTTATTTAATTCTTGCATATTTTTAAAATCTTGTGTCGATTTTGTCAATTCAAACATTTCTTCTCTTTGTTTTTTTAGCAAATTGTATTCTTCCACAAAAAGTTCAATATATGCGGGTTTTGCAGTGCCTTCGGGATATTGAGCGGCTAAATTTTTGTCAATGCACTCTTCTTTAATTAAAAGCTTAAAAACCAAATCTTTGGCTTCTTTTTTCAATAAATCGGTTTGCGATGAAGCCTCTTTAACCAAAACTTTTTGATACCGCTCGTCGAAAGCTATTAACGCTTTTTCGCCTTGTTCTTTGCACGTTTTGCAATAAGAGCTGTTCATTTTGGTTTTTAAATTTTCGGCTTTTTGCAAACCTTCGGCTGTGGCGGGTGCAATGTTTAAATTTTGAATGAGCGGATTGTATTGATTTGCTAAAATTTCACTTTCCAAACGGCTTGTAAGTCGATTAATAGCAAGCACTTCGGTAGATGAAGATTCTGTTTCGGGAAGTTCTACGGCATAGAGTTTTTGCAAATAGCGTTCTTTTTCGTCAATGGTAGATTCTTTTTTCAAATTTTCGTACTCAAACAGCGTGTTTACCAGTTCTTTAATGCTTTTTAAACTGTTGTTTTCGTCTAAATACAATTCGGCATTGGTAATAATGCTTTCATACGATTTCTTGAACTCGCTGTTATACAATTTGTTATCGGCATAAGATTTGTCGCGAAGAAGTTTTATATTTTTTAAATTTCTAAAATTTTGTAAAATAATAAAAAAACTTTTTGAAAAATCTTTTGTAATTTCGTTTTTGTAATTCAATTTGTAATTGTTGATAGAAAGTTTTAAATCGACAAAAGTTTTCAAAAATTCGATTAATTCCATTTCTTGAGTATAAGTTTCTTTGTTAATAATGCCTTTGTCGTAAGCATTTTTAACTTTTTGCGTGCGAATTTTGATGGTTTCGCTGTCAATTTCGTCGCCAATGGCGGGTTCGCTGATGTATTTTGACTTGTAATTGGCTATAACCAAATACGGATATTTGGTATAATTTATTTTTTGAGCCAAAACATCTTTTGTTATAAGCGGATTTTGGTCAGAAAGTATGTATTTTTCAAGCTCTTGCGTGTTCATTTTGGTGGGTTTGTAGCTCGAAAGTTCAAATTGATATACATTAATAGAATGTAACTGTTTGCTAAAATCTTGCTCTTCGTAAAGGCGAATCGTTGAAGAGAACTGATATTGAGTGCGTTGAATGCGGCTTTCCATAATTTTTCCATACTCGCCTATGAGTGAGAAAACGGCTTCGGAAGGATTTGCAATTTTGGCAATAGACTTCAAAGACTCTGATACAATGGAATTTAGCCTATCTTGTTTCGTGTTGGTAACGGCTTCGGCTTGAATATCGGCTTCAACAAAATCTTTGTGCGAACTGAGTGGCAAATTATCGATAATTCGCAGAACCTCAAAGGATTTGCTGATGTTGCTGTTGTAAGATTCGTTTGTGCCTTTTGAAAATTGAAAATTGTAAATGGGATAAACCAAATCGCCTCCAAAAAATTTTAAATCTTTCACTTTGGCTGTAACCAAAAGATATTCAATGTATTCCGAATTTCCTTTCTTTTTCTTACCACCACTCAATTTTACGGTTTCTGCATCTAAATCATTGACCAAAATATTAAATTTTTCGGGATTTATCAGAAAAATATCCGTAGAAAGATATTGCCATTCTTCGCTAAATTCAAAACTTGTACGCTGTTTTAAAATGGGTGTAGTTTCAATAACTACTTGACAAATAGCACTTTGAATTACAACAATTAAAGCTATTATTAAACTGACTTTTTTTTTCATATTTCTTTTTTATTAAAAAATTTGTATTTTTTTGTTGAAACTTTTTTAAAATTAAATGTATTTTTTTCAAAAAACAAATATACAAAATAGATAAGTAATTTTTAAATTTTCTGATAAGAAATAAGTTATTATTTTTGCAAAAAGATATTTTGAGTTAAAAAAAA
>DYNA01000044.1:13282-15588 GCA_020721325.1 Paludibacter propionicigenes | reverse complement strand
ACTTTGTAAAAGAAACTCAATACGTTTCCAAAGAAAAAGCTGCTCAAGATTTAAGAGAAGAATTGGGAGAAAATTTTGTAGAGTTTCTGGGTTACAATCCGTTATCGGCTTCAATTGATGTAAAGGTTTATGAAGAATATTCCGATGTGGACACTTTGACAAAAATAAAGCACCAATTGGAAAAACGTTCGGAAGTGAAAGAAGTGTTTTTTCAAGAGTCTGTTATTGAATTGGTAAACAAAAACTTAGCCAAAATGGGAATTATTATTTTTATCTTCGCCGGTCTTTTGGCTCTGATAGCCATTGCCTTGCTCAATAATACCGTTCGGCTTTCGATTTATTCCAAACGAATGAATATCAACACATTAAAACTTATCGGTGCAACCGATAATTTTATCACCAAACCTTTTTTGTCGAAAAGCATTTTGAACGGAATTATTGCCGGATTTTCAGCCATATTTTTATTGGCATTTTTGATTTACTTTGCTCCTGCCGAACTTACGGCTTTGGTTGATTTGAACAGTATTGGTACGCTATTCTTTTTTATTCTTATTTTCGGAATTGGAATCAATTCGATAACTACTTTTTTAGCGGTTCGTAAATATCTTCGTTTAGATGTTGATGAATTGTACTTTTAAAATAATAATTTGAATTTTAAATAATTAAAAACTTTATTTAAACAAAAAATTCAATGAAAAAAACGATAAAGAAAATTATATTTTTGGGTATTTTTGTTTCACAGATTTTTGGAATTTCGTCTTGCCAGTGGTTTAGCGAAAACGGAAATGACGAAATCATTGAGCGGCATCGTTTTATACATGTACTTGCCGATATTCACGTAGCTGACGCTATTTTAAGTCATAAAAACTTGAACGATAGAGATTTAAAAGACACAACCGGAAAAAAATCGTATTACAATTCTATTTTTAAAAAATACCAAATTACAGAATACAAATTTGCTAAATCGGTGGAATATTATAGTAAAAATCCCCAAAAATATTATGAAATTTATACCGAAGTAATTGATGAATTAAATAAAAAACGAGTAAGTTTGGACACCATTAATGCACCCTCGGAAATCAGTTCAAAACCAAATTCCGTTGGCGATAGTTTATTGAGAAGAAGTGCCAAAAAGCATTTCAAAAAAATAGGAAATAAATAAGCTAAAAATCCTTACAACTTCGTGCCAATGACTTAATATACAACTTGTTGGCTAAGATATTGATACAATGTTTTGCAAATTGATAGAAAAAAAAATTACAACAGTTCTTTGTGCCTAAAACAAGAGGTAAGATGGTCATTTACCATTCCAACTGCTTGAATGTGAGCATAAATCACGGTTGTTCCGACAAATTTAAAGCCTCGTTTTTTTAAATCCTTACTTATTTGGTCAGACAAAGGTGTACTTGTTGGGATTTCTTTCAATGTTTCAAAGGGATTAACAATGGTTTTGTGCTGTGTAAAAGCCCAAAAATAATTGCAAAAAGTTCCAAACTCGGCGCGAATTTTCAAAAAAGCTTGAGCATTGGTTATTGCTGAAGTTATTTTTAGTTTATTACGTATAATTCCCTCATCGTTAAGCAATTGAGATATTTTACTTTCTGGATAGTTTGCAATTTTTTCAAAATCGAAATCATCAAATGCGCGTTTAAAATTTTGACGTTTTCGCAAAATTGTGTGCCAACTCAATCCGGCTTGAAAGGTTTCTAAAATCAGAAATTCAAACATTTTCCGGTCGTCAAAAACGGGTACGCCCCACTCGGTATCGTGATAATTTCTATACAAATCATCTTTTTCGCACCAATCACATCTTTTGGCTATTACAGACATTATTTAATGTTTTTATTTAACTAAAAATTTTATTTTCGTTTTTTTTCAAAAAAATCTTTTAAAAGATTCGCACATTCATTTTCTAAAATTCCGGCTATCATTTTGGTTTTGGGGTGTAAAACTTTTTTTTCAAAACTTTGAAATCCTCGTTTTGTATCGCTTGCACCGTAAACAATTTGTCCTATTTGCGACCAAAAGCAAGCTCCCGCGCACATAACGCACGGCTCAAGAGTTACGTAAAGCGTACAATCGCTCAAATATTTTGCTCCTAAATAATTCGCGGCAGCGGTAATGGCTTGAATTTCTGCGTGTGCCGTAGCATCATTTAAAGTTTCGGTTAAATTGTGCGCTTTTGCAACTAAAGTTTTATTGCAAACAATAACCGCTCCAACCGGCACTTCTTCTTTGTCGAAGGCTTTTTGAGCTTCGGCAAGAGCCAATTTCATAAAATACTCGTGTGTAAGTTTTTTTCTCAT
>DYNA01000044.1:395-13182 GCA_020721325.1 Paludibacter propionicigenes | reverse complement strand
GAGCTTCGGCAAGAGCCAATTTCATAAAATACTCGTGTGTAAGTTTTTTTCTCATTCTATTGTTTTTTTTATAAAAAATAGATTTTTTTTCCATTTTTTACAAATATACAAAAAAAAGAACAACATTTTTAAAATATTTATTATTTCTGTTTTTTTTCAAAAAAAATAAATGGAGCATTTTTTCAACTTTTTTTCTTTTTTAATAAAATTTTTATGAAAATGAAATGAAATAAATAAGTGCAAAAGATAAAAAAACTGAAAAAAATAAATTATTTTTGTAAAAAAAATTAAAACAATTAAAATATGAAAAAAATATACTTAATATTCTTTTTTGCCCTTGTTTCGCAAATTCTTTTGGCACAAGAAAAGTCATCGTATCATCATTGCAGCGGTGCTAAAGTTAAAAATGCAAATCTTCAATTCAAAAAATCGAATATTGGTAAAAATATAGACATTCAATATCAGCGGCTTTTTTTTGAAATCAATCCTTCGGCACTTTATGTGAAAGGAAATACCCAAGTTTATTTTAAAACGTTGGAAAGTTTACACGCATTTACGCTCGATTTTTTTCACTCTTTAAATGCCGATTCGATTTTATATCATCATCAAAAAATTACTTCTACACATTCCGGCAACGAGTTGAAAATAGAACTTGGTATAACTTTAGCAGCTCAAACGCTCGATTCGGTGCAAATCTTTTTTCAAGGCATTCCGCAAGGCGAAGGCAGCACCGATGGTTTTAATCAGCATTATCATGGCATTTCGCCAGCAATCTTCACGCTTTCAGAACCTTACGGTGCAAGAGAATGGTTTCCGTGCAAACAAGATTTAGATGATAAAATCGATTCGATAGATATTTTTGTGAAAACTCAAAAAGCTTATCGCGCGGCGGCTAATGGATTGTTAATTAGCGAGATAGAACAAGACGGATATAAAACTTATCATTGGAAACATCGGCACCCGATAGCGGCGTATTTGATAGCGATTGCCGTAACAAATTACAAATTTTACTCCGATTATGCGCATTTGAGCGAAAATGATTCGGTAGAAATTTTAAATTATTTGTATCCCGAAAATTTTGAAAATTTGAAACCGCAAATTGCCATTACAAAAGATTTGGTGGAACATTTCAGCCAACTTTTTATAAAATATCCGTTTTCAGACGAAAAATACGGTCATGCGCAATTTGGCTGGGGCGGCGGTATGGAGCATCAAACCATGAGTTTTATGGGCGCTTGGAATTTTTCGATTATTGCACACGAATTGGCGCACCAGTGGTTTGGCGATTTTATAACTTGTGGCAGTTGGAAAGATATTTGGCTCAACGAAGGTTTTGCAACTTACTTAGAGTCATTGGCTTACGAGCATTTTTACGGTTATTCGAGTTATCAATCCGATGTAGCCAACAATTTTACTATGGCTTTGCGCTCGCCCAACGGCTCTGTGTATGTGGACGATACGACAAACATTGGTCGAATTTTCAGCGGTAATTTGAGTTATGCCAAAGGCGGAAGCGTTTTGCACATGCTTCGCAAGCAGATAGGCGACGAGGCTTTTTTTTCCGGCGTTAAAAATTATTTAGCCGACCCCGATTTAGCTCACGGTTACGCGAAAACTCACCATTTGCAAGCCCATTTAGAAGCCGCTTCGGGAAAAGAACTCGATGATTTTTTTACCGATTGGATTTTTGGAAAAGGTTTTCCGAATTATACGCTTTATTGGTCTCAAGATCAGCAAAATATAATGAACTTTCAGATATTGCAAACGCAGTCTGATGCCTCGGTCGATTTTTTCCAAATGACTGTTCCTGTGCGAATTGCCAATGGAAATGTGGATACAACCATTTATCTAAAGCACGATTATTCGGGACAAACTTTTTATGTTCCCATTGATTTTAGGGCTGCGGTAGTTCAGTTAGACCCTGAAAATCACATTCTTAAAGGAAATTCGATTGTTGGATTCATTTCTTTTTTAAACAGCGATAAAAATCTACTTTTAGCTCCCAATCCGGTGAAAGATTTTTGTAGAGTTTATTTGCAAAACGATTTCTATTTCTCTGATATTGAACTTTTTACAATTAAAGGAGAAAGGGTTAAAAAGTTACAAGCCGGTTATTATTCCAATTTTATAGAATTTGATTTATCCGACTTGGCAAAAGGAAATTATCTATTGAAATTAAAAACGGAAAATGAAATTTTTACCAATTTAATTATCAAACAATAATTTTATAGTTTGGTTTTTTTTAGCGTATATTGTAAAAATTAAATTCATTTTAGGCTTTTTATTCTTTTTTTTAACTTTTAAATCTTTTTTTATATCTAAAATATTTTCACGTCCAAAGGCAAAGATGCAAAGTTGTAATCAATTGAAATTTATAAACTTAGCAACTTAGCGGTTGTACGTGAAATTTTTTATTTTTAGCTATTCAAGGAACCTTGTTTAATAAAAAATTAGCCAAATGATAAAGTCTAATAAGTATTTTTTTTTATAAAATAAAAAATTTGAATATAATTTTTTATATTTTTGTAAAATTTTAAAAAATCTTTATAACTTTGATTTTTAAAAAATCAATAAAAAAATCAAATTTCAAATCCATTGAATGAACTTTTTAGAAAAAATAATTTATAGACTTTCATTTAAAAAAATAAATGAAACCATGGAACGCGAAAGCTATAAAATAGCCTTCTTTAATGCTTTATTATCTTTGTTTTCAATAGTTTGCTTGGTTTCATCTTTCTATTTTTACATCAACTTAGAGTCAATAAAAAGTATTATTTTATTAAGCTTTTTTGGTTTGCTGCTGCTCAATCTTTTTTTTCTCTACAAAAAAAGAAATAAAATAAATCTGGCAATTTCCTTTTTTTTGGGTATTCTATCTATTTATATTATTTTGCAATTGCTAATTACCAAAAGCTTGATTTTTACAGCATTAAGCATTGGCGTTTTGCCCATTTTTGCCATAACGCTTTTACAAAATCGTTTTGGCTCTTATTTTTTATTGTTTTTTAGTTTCTTTTTTCTTATTTTTTATTTTGTTTTCCCAACGTTTTCAGCTCATTTAACTTCTGAATTTAAATATTCAACTTTAATTATTTTTCTATTTATTTGGGCAACTACTTTTTTAATGGTCCTAATTTTTGACAAAAAAAATAAAAATGAAAGCGTTAAATTGGAAGCTTTAACCAAACAAATTAAAGACAGAAACGACTTTATTGACTCTTGGTCAAATCAAATTCAATTAACTTTAAATAAATTAAATCCGGTATTTGAATTGATTTCCGATACCGAGCAAACTTCGGAACAAATAGATTTAATGAACACATTAAAAGCCACTTCGGCTAATTTGTTGAGTCAAATCAATGCTTTGGAAAATATTCAAAGCAATAGAGAAGTTTCGTTTGAATACCAAGAAAGCTTGTTCAATTTAACAGAATTGATAAATAATAGCTTAAAATTATACACCCAAAATAGCTCCAACGATATTTATTTCAGCACTGTTTTCGGTAAAGATTTACCCGTAAAACTAACCGGACAAGTTGTAAAAATCAGGCAAATTTTACTCAATGTAATTGATTTTTTTATTTTTTATTTCCCAAAAGAAAATAAAACTTTACTGCTCGATTTAAAAGTTGATGTGAGCAAAGAATTAGAAGATAAATACCTGATAGCCTTTGAATTGAATAGCGAAACGCCTTTGAATTTTAGAATAGAAGATATAAATAAAAACAAACCCGAAGAAAATCTGATTTATTACATAACTCGCTCATTGATAGAAAGTATTAAAGGAAGCATGAACGTTTTGAACAATCCGTTTCACACGTTGTTTTCATTTACCATAGAATTATACAAAGCTCAAACTCCTAAAAAAGAGCGGTCAAATATCGTTTCAAAATCGATGATGACTCGTTTTAAAAACAAAAAAATTGAATCTTTGAGCGAAGCTGTGGTCTTGATTGTGGAAGACAATTTGATTAACCAAAAAATTATGGTTTTAAGTTTTAAAAAATTGGTTTCGGAAATTATTATTGCCAACAACGGTCAGGAAGCCCTCAACGCCATGCAAATTACCAATTTTGACATAGTTTTGATGGACATTCAAATGCCTGTAATGGACGGTTTGGAAGCCTCCATGCGCATTCGGAAATCGGAAAAAAACGGCGACCAAATTCCAATTATTGCTATCACTGCCAACGCTTTACACGGCGACAGAGAAAGCTGTTTGGCTGCCGGAATGAACGATTACATCAGCAAACCATTCAAATTGGAAGTGCTTTTGGAAAAAATGAAACATCATTTGAAAGTCAATAATTAGCCTTTTGGAATAAGCTTTTCCTTAAAAAATAAGCACGTTTTTTTACTTAAAGTGAAGCATCGTAGCAAATATTTTTTAAAATACATAAAAATTAATATGCAACAAGCTGTTTATCAAAAGATAGATATAACAATTTTCGTATTTTAGATTTTAAATTAAAAGACGAAAAAATTTCGCAACATTTTTACATTCAATCTACTGGAAAACTAAAAATAATTTTGTATTTTTGTACAAAGTAAAACTTTTTTAAACTTGACTTTTATGTACGAAAATAAAGATAAAAACGAACCCATTTTCCAAAAAACCTTCAAAACAGCCGAAACAATAGCTTTCGTATTAAAAATCAAATTCTTTCAATCACAGCACCTAAAGCATTGAGCCTAAGGTCAATATTTTCGTAGCCTCTATCAATTTGCTCAATATTGTGAATAATACTTGTGCCTTTAGCGGAAAGTGCTGCAATGAGCAAAGCCACGCCGGCTCTTATGTCGGGCGAAGTCATGGTTGTAGCGCGAAGTTTGGTTTTTCGTTCCAAGCCAATAATAGTGGCGCGATGCGGGTCGCAAAGAATGATTTGTGCGCCCATATCAATCAATTTATCGACAAAAAACAAGCGACTTTCAAACATTTTTTGGTGAATCAACACACTACCTTTGGCTTGTGTGGCTACAACCAACAAAATACTCAGCAAATCAGGGCTTATTCAGGGCCAAGGCGCATCGGCTATGGTCATTATCGAACCGTCAATGAAGTTTTCTATTTGATACGAGTCTTGCTTTTTCACCAAAATAACATCGTCAATGCGCTCTAAATGAACACCTAAGCGTTGAAAAGCCAATGGCAACATGCCTAAATTTTCGTAAGAACCATTTTTTATAAGCAATTCGGAATGGGTCATGGCAGCCAAGCCAATAAAACTGCCTATTTCAATCATATCGGGCAATGCCGTTATTTCACAACCCGAAAGGTATTTTACTCCTTCGATATGCAACAAATTTGAGCCAATTCCGTCAATTTTAGCTCCCATGCGGTTGAGCATTTTGCACAATTGCTGTATGTAAGGCTCGCAAGCGGCGTTGTAAAGTGTGGTTTTGCCCTTTGCCATTGCTGCAGCCATAATCAAATTTGCCGTTCCGGTTACCGAAGCTTCGTCGAGCAAAAGGTAAGTGCCTTTTAAATTCGAAGCTTCTACTTCATAATATTTATTATCGGGTGAAAAATTAAATTTTGCACCCAATTTTTCAAAACCCACAAAATGAGTATCCAAGCGTATTCTACCAATTTTGTCGCCACCCGGAATGGGAATATAAGCTTTTCCAAAACGACTCAAAATAGGTCACAAAATCAGAATTGAACCGCGCAAAGCCTCGCTTGTTGCCGAAATTGTGCTGTTTGCAAAAAATCAATATCTATTTCTTTTGCCTGAAAACTATACGAATTTTTACCCAATTGGATTACTTCCACACCCAAATTTCGATGCAAATCGATTAATTGATTTACATCGCGAATGTTGGGAATGTTGTGAATTATCACTTTTTCGGGCGTGAGCAAGGCTGCATTAATTGTCTGTAAAACTTCATTTTTAGCTCCTTGCGGAAAAATCTCTCCTTTTAATTCTGCACAACCTTGAATTTTAAATGATGCCATTTGTTTTGTAAGTTTTTTTAAAGTTTTTATTTATTTTATAAAAAAGTTTTTCGACAATTTAATAATTTAACCACCGTTTTTACACCTGCTACAAATTTATGGTTTATTTCAAAAAAAACAATTTATTGGTTTTTGTTCAACTCTATTTCAATAATTTATTGTTCTTGCCTGCCATTTAATTTTTATTAATTTAATTTATTTTTAAAATTAATAAAAACATTTTCGGTATATTCAGTCATATCTTTTATGTTTTGTTTTTGTAATGTTGTGGTAACAAATTCATTTATTGTATAAGGTTTTAATCGAACATTATAGCCATTCATTTTACTTTTTATAACTGAAATATCATAAAATTCGCGTGTATCGTCGTGAATTACAGGTGCTAAAAAAGATAAATATTTGTCCAAACGGTCTTTAAATTCTTCGTTTGTGAACAAATGCCTTATTACAGAAGTTGTTTCGTGATTTAATTGTTGTATTTTATTTCTTATCAAAGTTACTTCGATAAGCCAATAAATTGTTTTTGAAAAAACTTCAATATCACCTTTATTTCCGGGTGCGTGTGAATACGGTTTTCCAATATGGTCAGCTTTATAATTTGGTCTTATTACAAAATTTTGACCGTATTTCAAAGCTATAAGTATTGATATGTAAAACTCTAATTTTAAAGGGTCTTGAATTTCTTTAAATTCTTCTATTACATTTTTTCTTGTTCCAATTGCTTCAATACTTTCTGTTATAATTTGTTCATCAATTTTATAGTCTTTAATTATGCTAAAAAGTTTATTGGTATATTCATCTGCAACGATTTTATCTTCAATTCGATATTTTTCAATTATTTTAATGAATTTTATATCATCAGAATTAAGTTTATCAAAATATTTTTTCGCATCAGTTTTTTCTTCTGCTGTTAATTTTATTTCTATTTTTAAAAGCTCGTTGATGTAATTCAATTTGTTTTCGTTTAGCTGAATTAGCTTTTTGCCTGAATATTTGATTGTTACAAAACCTGAAATTATTAAAACTCTTCTGACCACATCGGGATAATCTTTGGTAATGGTATTTTCACTTGTGTTTACGCCATAATTCTTTACCACAAATTTATATACATCACCGAAATCGTTAAATTTGTTGGCTTTTAGAATTTTAATAAAGTCATTGACGTTTCCATCGTGGCTAAACATTGCAACAACAAATTGCTCGTAACTTAATGAATTACCTTTTTCTTTTAATTTTAGCAAAGCCTGTAAAATGAACCTGAAAAAATTAAAGTCATTACTAACATTTCTAAAAGGCGATTTTCTGTTGTATTTCATAGCTTGTATCGAAAAAGCCTCTTGCTCATCTATTGTTCCGCTTATCAATTTTTTTGCAATTTCAGAAAACTGAAATTTTTCATTGTACTGGGCATAAACAAAACCAAGCTCGGAGGGTGTTCTCATATAAGTCCAAAAACGGGAAGCAAAACCCTGTGGAAAACCGCCGTCGGCTCTTCGGGTGCTATTTACATTTTTTACTTTGTTTTTTATATCAGCAACAGTAGTGTATTCAGTTATTTCAATTTCCTCACTCGAAACCTCGCCTACTAAATATAAGTGCGATACTATCTCCAGCAAAGTTTCGTCATTAAGTATTTTGCCTTCAAAATCTTTTATGGCAGTTAAAATTCCGATATATCTTTCTGGATTTCTGACGGCTGTTTCCAATGCCATTTGTTTATAAGTTGGTATCCGTTTTATTTTATCCTTCTTCATTCCAAATGAGTTTTGTTTGAGCTTGCTCTTTTATATTATTTTCATAATTCGTAACTAATACTTCTTGAAAATTTTTAATTGTATTGTCGTGATAACTAATGTAATTACTTTTTATTGGCATAATAAAATACTTTTCAGCCCAATTTTTGAAAATTTTATTTTCCTTATCTTTGTATGATATTACATTAGAAACCGCAAATTTTATATTTTTTGAATGTAAATTGTCTAAATAATTAACAAATTCAGTTTCAATTTCTTCGTTCCACAATTTATTGTATTCGCTAAATGTAATTAAATAAGGTGGGTCGAAGTAAACAAAGTCATTTTCAGTAATTTGCATTGAACCTAAAAAATCTTTGTAATCTAAATTAAACCATTCAATATTTTTTTCGGTAACTAATTTAAAATACTGATTTAATGCAAGAACTACATTACTATTAAAATCGACATTACCAACGGGCAAATTAAAATTGCCTTCAGAGTTGAAACGCAACATTCGGTTAAAACCATAAATAAGAAGTAAATACAACATTAATTCGTCTTTTTCATGCGAGTTGTTATAGTCGCTTCTTAAACGTTCAAAATTTTCTTTGTTGTATTTTGCGATGTATGTTTTTTTGTATTTTTCTTTTAATTCTGCTGGTATTCCGTTTCGTTTGTACGAAAATGAAAGTTCGTATTGGTTTACTTTGTTTTCGATGTTTTGGAAAAATAAACTTGGATTTTCAGACTGCTTTATTAAAAACTTATGCAACGCAACTACATTTTTATCAATATCATTCAAAAAATAGTTGTCTGCTTTTACATTCATAAATACCGAGCCACCACCTGCAAACGGTTCTATAAATTTAGAAATATTTTTAGGGAAATATTGCCTAATTTCATTTATAAGTTTGTATTTATCACCTACATAAAACAATGGCGAACGATAAATTTTACTCATTATTTTTTTGTTTTGGTTATAAATAAAATTTCTTTGTGATTATCAAACTCGGTTTTTCCGGTATTAAAAAACTTGTGCGAATTTTCAAATACTTTTGTTTCGCCTTTTCTATTTAATATTTCCTCTATTTCTTCCAATTTTATTTTATTTTCCGACGAATGACTTTTTGAATTGTAGGTATTATTATACGAAACAGCCAAATAGCTAACATTCAAGTTTTCAATTAAATCTTTGAACGTTTCTTTTGCCTTTACAGTGCAATACAAACTATTATTTTCCGGTTTTGGTTTAAGTGCAACGCCAAACAATTCAGGTTTTTCCCAAGTAACCAAATTTTCGTAAATATGATAAAAACGATTGTATTGTCGCGAATTATACGGCGGGTCGATATAAGCAATATCTGCCGAAATTTTACGAGCTAATTTATTTGCATCTTCTCTATAAATTTCGATATTTTCAAATTCGGTCGTTTCTATTAGTTTCAATTCTAACGGTTTGTAATTTATTGCTTTTTTAATGTACGCATCGAAATGCCCAACGGTATTTGCTATTTTATCGATATTGTAAATCAAAGTAGCCAATAAAATAGCGTATTCTTTTTCGGTTAAATCATTCTTTTGTTTTTCAATATCTTCTCTGATAAAACCAATTAATTTTGAGTTTTGGTAATCGAAAAATTTATTTCCGAAATGTTCCGAAAAATAGTTATCCTTTAAAACGTTCGGATTAATGCCATTGTAATAACCTATTATTTTCTCTATTTTATATTTGTTCCATTCTTTTTGTTCAAAGAAAGCCTTATAAATCAAATTATTTGAGTACAACAAATCATTGGTTATTATTTTAGTGTAATAATTAAAAGCGGTTTTTGTAACCGTAGCTGTTCCTGCAAAAACATCAAAAAAGGTTTTACAATTTTGGGTTTCGTTCAAAATAGTTGAAAAAATCCAATTTGTTAATTTTGTTTTATTCCCAATATATCTGCGGCTTTCCAACGAAATTGTTTTTTCAACAAACATTTCGGGAAATAAAGTATTTGTATTTTGTTGTATTTTCGTGCTTGACATCTTACTTTTTTTTTGCAAATATAAATCTTTTCCACCAAATTCTCTTTGTTTCAATCAATCATATCAATTGAATAAATCAACAAATGAAAATTTTTTTTTAAAAACCTTGCCAAATCGTATGTAAAATCTTCGATTTTAAACAAAAGAAAAATATTTCCGAACATCAATCAAAAGATTTTCAAGACAATAATGAATCGTTGTTTCGGGTTTTATCAATTGTGTTTGAATTTCAATATCCGATTTTCTTTGGTAATTTTCATGCACTCCAACAAATAATTTTTGATTGCGCTCCAATGCCGCTCCGTATTCAAACAAAGCAATTGGATTTATAGAACCCTCTGAAAACCAAAACAAAAGAAAATCACTTTCGCGCAAATAACGAAACTCCCAAAGAATCTGTTTTTCCGATTCTTCTACTTTATCTATCGGAAAAATTTTGCGTCTCGGATTGTAAATTGTTATTTCACAATCCGTTAAGCCATCTACTATGCTTTGTTGCCAATCGGGACAATTTGTGATTCCGCCTGCCAAAAACAAACTTCGATACAAAGATTTTTCATAATTTACAGCTTCTACGTATTGCATTTGCCTGATTTTTTTTGAAGTTTATCGTTTATGTTAAAATCCGAATGTCAGCGTTTTATTTGTTGGCAAATGACTTGCATTTAATCACCAACAAATTGTTTATCAATCTATTGATACGCTGAATTTCGTATTTTAAACATTTTTTTTTTTTAAAAATTTTAAAATCTTTTTTTTATTTTTATTGAAAAAGAATATTTTTGTAAAAATAAAAAAAATATTTTACAAAGAATTAAAATCTGTAAATCTTCGTATCAACCCGTTGATAAACAAATTTTTAATTGTTAATTTTTAATTGTTAATTGTTAATTTTTAATTGTCAATTATTAATTTTAAGATTTAAACAAAATTTACTTCATTTTTATTTTATTAAATATTTAGTTTTAAAAGATTTTAAATAATAAAACAGGTAATTTAATTTGTTAAAATCTCGTTCAGAATAAGATAAACTAATTTAGATTTTTTACTTATAATCAAATAGTTATAAAAAAACGAAATAGAGAACCGTTATGCTTTGAAAAGTAAACTTGCTAAAATTGAAAAAATTTGGTAAAGTTCTAATTACAAAATAATTACATTTGAAAAAAAGTTTAAATGACAAGCCTGTAAAGTATATCAAAATACGCTATCGTAGATTCAACAACAAACAATGAAAATAGAAAAACCAATTGAAAGCCACAAAAGATACGTAATAGCCGATATTCACGGCTGCTTTTATACTTTCAAACAGTTATTGGAACGAATTAATTTACAAAAAGAAGACCAGCTTTTTTTGTTGGGCGACTACATAGACCGAGGTTTGTTTTCCGATAAAGTTTTAGATTATATAATCAATCTCAAAGCCTTGAATTACAATGTTTTTGCACTCAGAGGGAATCACGAAAACAACATCATCAACGCTTCTAAAGAATACGACAACAAAACCTTTCAATTTTTTGTAAAAAAAATGAATAAAAGTACCAATTTATTAACTCCCGAAGGCTTTTTAAAACCAAAATATTTTGAGTTTTTTAATTCACTGCCTTATTTTTTTGAATTGGACAAATTTTACTTAGTTCACGCAGGTTTTAACCGTAAAATTGCAAATCCGCTTTTCGATTTTTCGGCTATGCTCGAACTCAAAAACAAAAGCGATTATTTTCATTTACTCAACGGTAAACAAGTTATCATTGGGCATAACGTTCATTATTTGAACGAAATTATTAAAGCCATCAATGAAAATTATGCCAAAATTCCGCTCGACAACGGCTGCGTTTACACTCAAAAACATAAATTTTACGACACCAGCCAAACCGGTAATCTCTTGTGCCTCAACTTGGATACCTTTGAACTGACCATTCAAAAAAACATTGACATAGATTATGAATAAAAAAATGTTCAATCCAAAAAGACTAAAGGAAACGCATCAATCTGTTGATAAACTAACGTGAATTGGGTTTTAGGAATTAGGCATTGGGGTATTTTGAAAGGAATAAGCTTTTGTGTCAAGCAATTAGGTAAAAATATTAATTTTTTACCCAAAACCTAATTCCAAAAACCAAATTCCAAATTCAATTTAGTAAAACAATTTAACAATTTAACAATTTATAAAAGTTGAAAATATATTTTCTTTCCGATGCCCATTTGGGCTACCCCAATGAGCAAGCGAGTTTGATACGCGAAAAAAAAATCATCTTTTGGCTCGACCAAGTGGCAAAAGATGCCGACGAAATTTGGCTCTTGGGCGATATTTTTGAGTTCTGGTTTGAGTGGAAACACGTTGTACCCAAAGGGTTTGTTCGCATTTTGGGCAAAATTGCCCAACTGACCGATGCCGGATTGCCCATTCATTTCTACACCGGAAACCACGACCTCTGGATTTTTGATTACCTACACCGACAAACCGGAATGATTTTGCACAAAGAACCTTTTATTACAATTTACAACCAAAAAAAATTTTACATTGCTCACGGAGACGGGCTGGGAAATTACGATAAAAAGTACAATCTAATGAAAAAACTTTTTACAAGTCCTTTTTTTCAGTGGTTGCTTTCTATTTTTCACCCCAACTTAACCATGCGAGTTGCTCACGCATGGGCGGGAAGCAGCAAGTACAACAAAGCAGGTGTTCCCTATTTTGGCGACAACAAAGAATGGCTCATGCTTTTTTCTAAAGAAATTTTGAAACAACAGCACATCGATTTTTTTGTTTACGGACACCGACACTTGGCTTTTGACAAGCCTTTGAGCCAAAATGCGCGTTGCATCAATCTGGGCGAATGGATTAATTTGTTCACTTACGCCGTTTTCGATGGCGAACAAATGATGTTAAAACAATTTGATGAAAAAATTCCTTTCAAGCTACACAAAAGAATTGGGATTGAGGAGATTGAAGGAGATTGAAAAAGATTGAAAAAGATTGAAAAAGATTGAAAAAGATTGAAAAAAATTGAAAAAAATTGAAAAAAATTGAAAAAAATTGAAAAAAATTGAAAAAAATTGA
>DYNA01000044.1:0-295 GCA_020721325.1 Paludibacter propionicigenes | reverse complement strand
AAAAAATGATGTTTTTTCTTTAACGCTTAGCGGTTCGGCATTTTTTAATTGGAACGCGGAACACGCTGATTAACGCAGATAAAAGAATCTCAAAACTTCACCTATTTGTATTTTTTTACCAGAAAAAATACAAAATAAATAAATTAACCCAGACAATTAATTTGGTATTTTTATAAAAATAATAATCTGACTTTGAAAATTAAGTTTGAAATTAGAACAAAATCCAGTTTTTTTCGTTACATTTGTAGAGAAATTAATTTAAAATTTTAGCCGTATGCAAATACAAATGACACAG
>DYNA01000043.1 GCA_020721325.1 Paludibacter propionicigenes | reverse complement strand
AATTGGAAGAAGAACGCACGCAAAAAGAAGAAGCTTTGGCAAAAGAAAAAGAAGAACGCACGCAAAAAGAAGAAGCTTTGGCAAAAGAAAAAGAAGAACGCCGACAAAAAGAATTAGCTTTGGCAAAAGAAAAAGAAAAAAGCTTTAAATTGGCTTTCAAAATGGCTAAATTGGGCGATTCTGTTGAAGAAATTATGGAAGAAACCGGTTTAACTCGTGAGGAAATTGAAGAAATTAAGAAAAAACTTGAATAATTTTTTTATTTCTAACACTAAAAAACCAAAAACAGAAAAATAAAATGACTTATAAAATTAAAAATCATATACGTATAGTTACGGCGGCAGCAAATTTTGATGGGCATGATGCTGCAATTAATGTAATGCGGCGCATTTTGCAGGCTTCGGGCGCGGAGGTTATACATTTAGGGCATAATCGCGGTGTAAAGGATATTGTTGATTGTGCCATTCAAGAAGACGTGCAAGCCATTGCGATAACTTCTTATCAAGGAGGACATTTGGAATTTTTTAAATATATGTTTGATTTGCTTAAAGAAAATCAGGCACAGAACATCAAAATTTTTGGCGGCGGCGGCGGTGTTATTTTGCCAAATGAAATTGAGGAATTGCAAAACTATGGGATTACAAAAATTTATTCGCCCGACGATGGTCGCCGAATGGGTTTGCAAGGCATGATAGACCATCTTTTAGAACTTTCCGATTTTCCGACAGGAATAAATAATTCCGTAAAATTAGAGGCAATTAAAAGTGGAAATAAAAAAGCCATTGCCGAATTGATTTCGGCAGCGGAAAATTTTTCCGATAGGGAAAATGAAATTTTAAATGAAATAAAAAAACAGGTAGAAAATATCATGCCCCCGGTTTTGGGAATTACCGGAACGGGAGGAGCCGGAAAATCGTCTTTGGTTGATGAAATTATTAGGCGTTTTCTTGCCGATTTTCCGCATAAAACACTTGGAATCATTTCCGTTGACCCCACAAAACGAAAAACCGGAGGCGCACTTCTGGGCGATAGGATTCGTATGAATGCGGTTTATAATGAGCGTGTTTACATGCGTTCGCTGGCTACGAGGCAAGCTAATTTGTCCATTTCCAATTACGTGAGCGATGCCTTGGCTATTTTGAAATATGCCGGTTTTGATTTGATTATTCTCGAAACTTCGGGCATTGGGCAGTCCGATACCAACATTACGGCGCACAGCAACCTCTCGCTTTACGTTATGACGCCCGAATTTGGCGCACCTACACAGCTCGAAAAAATCGATATGCTCGATTATGCCGACATGATTGTTTTAAATAAATTTGATAAGCATGGCGCGGGCGATGCCTTGCGCGATGTGCGCAAACAGTTTCAGCGCAATCACAATTTGTGGCATTTAGAAATAGACCAAATGCCGGTTTTTGCTTGCATTGCTTCACAATACGGCGACAAAGGCACCAATCGTTTTTACAAAGCTTTGATGCAACTTTTGACCGAAAAAGCCGGTATTTCTTTTAAATCGACAATAAAATTGCCCGAAGACGAATCAAATAAAATTCATATTATTCCTCCGGCTCGTGTGCGGTATTTGTCGGAGATTTCCGAAGCGGTTCGCGCTTACAATCAATGGGTTGAAGAACAAAGCCACGCTGCCATGAATTTGTATTCGATAAAAAACACCTTGGATTTGGTTCAAAAAAATGAAACAGAGGAAGAATCGAAATTTGCCAAAAAACTTCAAAAACTTTACAAAAAGCAAAACAAACGATTAAGTAAAGAAAATCAGGAAAAACTTAAAAATTGGGAAAAAAATACCCTGATTTTGGAAAGCGATTATTACATTTACAAAGTGAGAGATAAAGAAATTAAGCAAATCAATTATACTCAGTCGCTTTCCGGTTTGCGTATTCCAAAAATAGCTGTTCCGCGTTTTAAAAGCTGGGGCGATAAATTGCGTTGGGCTTTGCAAGAAAATGTGCCGGGCGAATTTCCTTTTACAGCCGGTGTTTTCCCGCTCAAACGCCTTGAAGAATCGCCAACCCGCATGTTTGCAGGCGAAGGCGCGCCGGAGCGAACCAATAAACGTTTTCATTATGTCTCTGCCGGAATGCCCGCAAAAAGGCTTTCTACGGCTTTTGATTCGCCTACGCTTTATGGCGGAAATCCTCACATTCAGCCCGATATTTATGGAAAAATTGGCAATTCGGGCGTATCCATCGCTTGCCTCGACGATGCCAAAAAACTTTATTCCGGTTTTCGATTGACCGATGCGGCTACTTCGGTTTCTATGACTATAAATGGCTCTGCTCCAGTTATGTTAGCATATTTTATGAACGCTGCCATAGACCAAGAATGTGAAATTTACATCAAAGAAAATGGTTTAGAATCGGAAATAACAGAAAAAATTGAACACTATTTTGCCGAAAGGCAGATGCAAAAACCACGTTACAACGGTGAATTGCCTACCGGAAACACTGGTTTGGGATTGATGTTTTTAGGAGTTACAGGCGATATGTTTTTACCGGAAGACATTTATTTGAAAATAAAAAAACAGACTATTTCTACGGTTCGCGGCACGGTGCAAGCCGATATTTTGAAAGAAGACCAAGCTCAAAATACGTGCATTTATTCCACCGATTTTGCCTTAAAACTTATGGGCGATGTGCAAGAATATTTTATTGAAAATCAGGTACGAAATTTTTATTCGGTTTCCATTTCGGGCTATCATATAGCCGAAGCGGGCGCAAATCCGGTTACTCAATTGGCTTTTACCCTTGCCAATGGTTTTACTTACGTAGAATATTACGCTTCGCGCGGAATGAAAATTGATGATTTTGCGCCCAATTTGTCGTTTTTCTTTTCCAACGGCACCGATGCAGAGTATGCAGTTTTGGGGCGTGTGGCGCGAAGAATTTGGGCGAAAGCCATGAAATTCAAATACAAAGCCAACGAGCGTTCGCAAAAATTGAAATATCATATTCAAACCTCCGGACGTTCGCTACATGCGCAAGAGATTGATTTTAATGACATTAGAACAACTTTGCAAGCTCTTTATGCCATCTACGACAATTGTAACTCGCTGCATACCAACGCTTACGACGAAGCCATTACCACTCCAACCGAAGAATCGGTGCGGCGTGCGATGGCTATTCAATTGATTATCAATAATGAATTGGGTTTGGCAAAAAATGAAAATCCATTGCAAGGTTCGTTTATTATCGAAGAGCTGACGGATTTGGTGGAAGAAGCCGTAATGCTCGAATTTGACCGTTTGACGGAGCGCGGCGGGGTTTTGGGTGCTATGGAAACGATGTATCAACGCAATAAAATTCAGGAAGAATCGCTGCATTACGAGCGTTTGAAGCACAACGGCGAATTGCAAATCATTGGCGTAAATACTTTTTTGTCGTCGAAAGGTTCGCCCACCATTGTTCCGCAAGAAGTCATTCGCGCCGAAGAATGGGAAAAACAGCAACAAATTCAGACCGTTGAAAATCTGCACCGTTTGCACAAAGACAAAACGCCAAAACTTTTGGCAGCCTTAAAACAAACGGCTACCGAAGGCAAGAATATCTTTGAAAACTTAATGGAAACCGCCAAATTTTGTTCAATTGGCGAAATTACTTCGGCACTTTTCGACGTTGGCGGACAGTACAGACGAAATATGTAAAATAAGCGTTTTATTTTTTATAAATTCAAATATTTACAAGCATTTTTTTTAAAAGAATGTTTGTAAATTTATTGCTTGAAATTTTCACTTTTTTTAATGTCAAATTCATATTACAATTTTTTTACAAAAAGATAATATTTTTTTTTAAAATCTTTTTATTTTATTTTTTTTCAAAAAAAGATTAAATTCGTACGTTTTTAGAAATTTTATATATCAATAACATTTTAAATTAAAAGGATTATTTAATTATATTGTAATATGAGATTATTACCATTTATCGTTGTATTTTTTAGTTTGCTTTTTTATACAAATATGCAAATTTTTGCACAAGGAAAAATAAAAGCAGTTATTATAGGAGTATCGGAATACCCAAATTTGTCTAAAGAGAATCAATTAGAATATGCAGATAAAGATGCAGAGGCTTTTTATAATTATCTTAAAAAAATACCCAACGCGGATACTTCAAATATTCATAAATTTATAAATAATCATGCTAATGATTGGAATAAAATTGACAGAAAAATACAAGGAATTATAGAGTCTTCAACATCCGAAGACCTTGTTATCGTTTATTTTGCGGGGCATGGAGAAACGCAAAGTCTTATTTTACCGGGATACTTATTATTATATGGTGCTGAGTCCAGTTATGATTGGGCCACTTTGCCTTCTGCTTTTCCATTAGAAGTATTAGAAGATATCTCTCAAAAGAAAAATTGTAGAGTTCTTATTATTGCAGATGCGTGCCATGCGGGAAGTATCAAAAACGCTCAAAAAATAGAAAACACGCAAGAAGAAAATGCACAAAAAGCGCTTGAAATTTTAAAAAATGAAATTAACAGTTCGTTAAAGATGCTTTCTTGTGATATAAAAGAAAAATCTGTTGAATCGCAGGATTGGGGTGGTGGACATGGAATGTTTACTTTTCATTTATTAAATGGCGCGCATGGTTTAGCTGATGCGAATGGGGATAATTGGGTTACTTTTGATGAATTGAGTTCGTATATATCGGAGGAATCGCAAAAAGATAATATTTCTCAGGGAATAATACAAACCCCTCAATTTATGGGTGATGCTCATGTAAATTTGTTTAATATTGCGGGTTTGGAAAAAGAAATTTTGAAAAAAAGCTTTGATTCCGAAAATAAAAATGAAAAGAACAATAGAGGGTTGTTGCAATCCATTGAAACCGATAATGACGCATTGATAGACACTTTTTATAAATTAATAAAACAAAATAAATTAATCAGCCCTAAATATTATGAGGAAGATTGCGATAATGTTTTTAGTTTTAAAAATTTAGTTCATAAAAAGAATTTTTTTGCAAAAAATGTATTAATTGGTAACGATAACAGCCTTTTTACTTCGTGTAGCAAAAATCCGTATTTAAAAAGCTATCATTTGGATAGTTTGGATTTGAATTTTGAATTAAAAAAGCAGAAAAATGCAATTATAAATTTTGCATTGAGTCCAAACGGCGAAAAATTAATTACTTACGACGAAAAAGAAAAAATAAAAATATGGGATTTAGAAAAGCGAAAGGTATTAAAGAAAATAAAAAATCCACATAAATCTGGCATTCCAAAAATAGTGTATTCCAATTCGGGAAATTATTTTGCCACTTTTAGCTCAAATGAAGTAATTGTAAGGAATGCAAAGGATTACAGCATTTATAAAACAGCCGTTTTTGAAAGAAAAAAAATAACAGACCTTATTTTTACCCCCAACGATAAAAAAATAATAGCTACCACACAAGATAAATTTATACTTATTTATGATATGGATAGTTCAAAAGTGGTAAAAAGCATAAAAAAACATACACAAGCCATTACTAATATTAAATTATCCGACAATCATTCGTTTTATTATACTTATAATCAAACCGGTGAAATTATGGCGTTTGACATAGTTACTAATGAAATCATTTTTCAAAAAAAAATAAAAGTAAGGTCTGATTTTCATATTATAAATAAATATATTGTTTATAAAAATAAAAACAAATTAATATTTCAAGATTTTATTACAAATACAACAACCGGCATTGAGGAATTAAATAAAATAAATGTTTTAGATTTTTATGTTAATAAAAATGATTTTAATAAAAATAAATATGATAAAAATAAATATGATAAAAATAAATTTATTATAGTATCAAGAAATGAAGTATTTAGCTTAGATATTATTTTGCCAAGACTTGCGCTTTCTGCCAATTACATATTAAAACAACTATCGAACAGCGATATTTCCCAAAATGTATTGTTTGATTTAAAAAGCGCGCTTTTTGTTGCAATTAATTCAAACTCGGACAAAGTAATTGATTTATTGATAAATAACAAAGAAATAATTGTTGATGAAATACCATTTGATAAGCTTATTGCCGAATTGAATGTAGCTATGGAATTATTTCCCAATTACAATTATTTAATAAGAAAAATAAAAACGAATATTTTATTATTAGAAGTATACAAAATAATAATAACCAACGATACTAAATCTTACGATTTAGCTCTAACAAAATTAAAGCAAATATTGGAAATTTCGCCTTCGGCAACTTTTCCTTACGATGCTATGGGCAAAATTTATTTAAAGCAGCGAAAATTGGAATTGGCTGATTCTATGTTCAATATAGCTATCAAACGCATTCCGGCATGGACTGAACCTCAGAATAGTTTAGGTGAAAATTATTTACGGCAAAACAAAGACACCAATGCCATTAATCAATATGAAAATATCATTCAGTTAGAACCCAAATTAGCTTTAGGTTATAATAAAATAGGCAAAATTTACACAGAAGCGGGCGCGTACTCAAAAGCAGAAGACTACTTTCGCTTCTCTTTAAAAGCCGATTCGTTAAATTCAATTACCTATTCATTGTATTCAAATTTGCAAATTTTAAGAGGTCGGTATTATGAAGCCGATAAAATTATTGAAAATGCGTTATCTATAAATCCAAAAGATTTTGAAACCAATAAAAACAAAGCCAATTTGCAATTATTGATGTATGAAAAAGTGGATATCGACCAAAATTATCTCACAAAAGCTCACGAACATTATCAAAAATTAATCGAATTTTATCCATACAACGACGAAAGCTATACTCTTTTATCAAATTATTATATTAAACTATTGAGCTTTCAGCAGACCGAAATTCCGTATTCTATATGTAATTTATTTAGTTCAGATTCTTGTAAAGTAAAGGTATTAAATGAAATAGAAAGTTTATGTACCAAAGCCCTTGAATTGAATCCGTTTTCTACGGAAGCTTACAATGGACTTGCCTATGTAAATCACTCGCGCAATGCAAACGATGAGGCTTTGCAATTTTTTCAAAGAGGAATAGATGTAGATAAAATAAACCCTTCGGGGTATTATAACTTTGGTTTATTTTATATGGGCAAAAACGATACTAAAAATGCCATAAAATATTTTAAACAAGCCATAGAAAAAGATACTAAATTTTTGCCGGCTTATATCGATTTGTGGAATATTTATTCAGCACAAAAGAACAATGCCGCTTTAGACAGCCTTTACAAAGTTACAACAGAAATTTTTTATGATTCTCCCATTTTTTTCCACAAAAACGGCACACGAGAAGATGATAAAAATATAAACGATATAGAGCGGGCTATTGAAATTGACCCTCAATATTTATACTCCGAAATATCAAAGGAAAATATTGGTTACAATAAAAATAGTTCTAAAAATGAGGAAGCATCGGCTAAAATAGTCGAAAAATTAGGATTTTCGTTCAAAAGAAATGATAAATTTTTTGATAAATTCTTGGTGGTTGAAAAAAATGATAAA
Source organism: Paludibacter propionicigenes (assembly GCA_020721325.1). Classification (GTDB taxonomy): domain Bacteria; phylum Bacteroidota; class Bacteroidia; order Bacteroidales; family JAIFNL01; genus JAIFNL01. Next base: position 21,063 of record DYNA01000043.1, on the reverse strand, counting down.
AGAGGCATCATGCACATAAACGGCGAGTTAATCATTCCGTTTAGTTTCGATTCGATAATTGTTATTGACCCGGAAACCATTTGTGCTATTAAAAATGATACCTTATTTTCTCATACTCTTTACTGGTACAATTCGATAGGTAAAATCACTACTTATCAATCAAAAATTGAGGATTATTGGTATGACGAAGAGTGTTTTGTTTTTAAAAGAAAAGATAGCAAATATGCTTGTTTTGATAAATACAATAATCAAATACTTGGTTATGAATTTGATGGAATTACTCCTTTTAACCCGAAAAATAATTTGTTAAAAGTGCAAATGGGCAATAATTTTGGTTGTTATAACCGACAAGGAAAAGTGGTTATTAAAATACTATTCAAGCAGATTGATGCCCTGAATGCTTACGGAGTAGAAGGCTGCCGCTGTATTACAATAGATAATAAAACCCAAGAATTTAATAATACCGGTACACCAATGACTTATTAAACACTGATTATGGAAAGTCATTGTATTAATTAGTTGGAAAAAACTGATTAAAATTCAAACGGTTATCTTATGAACTTTTATTTTTATGCAAATGCTTTGTAATTAAAACTTTGGCAAAGTTACCGTTTACAAATCACTTGCATAAAAATAAGTTCATAAGATAACCGTTTTAAAGTTACATTTCAAAAACTTAAATTTTATAAAAATAGTTTACAATTTTATACATTTTACTTCTCGCACTATTTGCTAATGCGTTGAATATCACTTAAAAATTATGATACAAATATACAACACCCTTTTAAAATCTCCAAGTTTTTTTGCTATTTTTTTAGCTTTTTATTAAAAAAAAGTTTTTTATTATAAAAAAAAATCTGTTTTTTATGCAAAAAAAGCAATAAAATCAAAGTGTAGTTGATTGAAAAACAGTTATTTATATATTAAAAATACTTATTTTATTGAAATGTTAATAAATATTAAGACAACAAGTGATTGTTTGGCTATTTTTGAAGGCTTTCGCCGAAAAATAGCTAAAAAAAGATATTAAAAAAGTAAAAAAAATGAAAAATGATAAAAAAAAACAACAAAAATTCTTAAAAAATACCTTAAAATAAATAAATAAATTACCTAAAAAATAGTTTTTATACCTATATTTAGAGTGTGTAGAATCAAAAAAAAAACTTTTTTAGAAGAGTGCAGTAAAATGGTAATCGTTTTTTATACACAAAAAAAAGTATAAAAAAGTGATTTTTTATAAAAAAATGTAAAAAAAAACGTTCAAAATGTTAAATTTTTGATTCAAAGCAATAAAAAACTCTGAAAAAGCGAGTAAAAATGTTAATGCGATGGTAGAAAATTCAGATGATGTGCTTGCAAACCGACATCAAGTGGTTGTTTCCCGACATCAAGTGGTTGTTTCCCGACATCAAGTGGTTGTTTCTCGACATCAAGTGGTTGTTTCTCGACATCAAGTGGTTGTTTCCCGACATCAAGTGGTTGTTTCTCGACATCAAGTGGTTGTTTTTTTTTGAAAATACCACTTGATATCGGTTTTTGACCACTTGATATCGGTTTTCAAGCATTTCACTTGAGTTTTTGACCATTTCACTTGAGTTTTTGACCACTTGATGTCGGTAAACAACCACTTGATGAGAGTTTTTGACCTCTGCACTTCGGTTTTTGACCACTTGATGTCGCTGGGCAAGCACATCATCTGAGTAACTATTCAAAACATCAAGAAAAAGAGCTATTTCATTTGGCGGGTTGTATAAAAGTATTTAATTTTCAAGTGCTACATGTGCATTAGCTGGCGGTTTGGCTCTTGCATTGATACGATGACTAAAAGTCATCGTATCAAACTACATGAGAATTGGCTGGCGGTAACTTTGCCAAAGTTTAATTTTTATTATTCAAATACAAAACTTTAAACCGAGTTTCATATTTTTCACCTTCAATAGAAACGATAAAAAGATAATTGGTTTCAGGTATTATTTTTTCTAAAACATCTGGAGGCAAATCGGTAGAAGAGAGCCTTTTTTTGTCATTCACTTCTGTTGTAGTCCATAATACTTCTTTAGAAACATCATTTTTTATTTCTATCTGACTAATGGGAAGTGAATTACACCATTTAAAATGAATCGCTTCTACAGTTCCAAATATTTGGGTATCTCTTTTTCCGTAAACAACAAAAGGCAAATACTTAAATTTAAAATCTTGCGATTCTAAGTCGCTATATATTTCAAAAACATAAGATGTGCCTAATTCCAAAGGCGAATCTAAGTTTTCTATTAATTGTTCATAATCTACATTGGGTTTGTCTAATTTTTCTTTTTCCCAAATAATTTCTTCGGTATCACTTTTGTAAATTTTTCCTTTGAGATTTGTATTGAACGACTCCCAAGCGATAGAAAACTCTTCTGTATAGCAAATTTCTTTTTTACTTTTGTCTTTTATAAATGCAATCGTTGATCTATCCTTATACGGTGGTTTAACAAAGGGTTCATTGGCTATAAACTCCAACAGTCCGTATTCATCGGCATCGTATTGTCTGGTTTGGGATTTTGTGAAAACGGTTTGCAAATTCAAGGGTATTTTTTTTTCTAAAGTATCTCTGATAACAACTTCTTTCAAGGTATCGCATATTTCAATGCCCGTTTTTTCTTTTGCATATAAAAATTCATTTTTCATATTCAATGTGTTGATTAAAAATACATTGTCAGAATAAATGGGTTTTATTTTGTGAAGTATTTTATCGTTTTCATCTACAATATAAATTAGATTGGTAGGTTCACTTGTTTTTAAAAAAAAGCTGTTTTGTGCGAATGTTTTTGTATTTATTGCTACTAAAAAAAATACAGCTAAAAAAGTTTTTAACCAAAAGACACTATTTTTTTGCGTTTTCATAATGTAATAAATTAAAATATTGTTAATTAGTATTAAATAAAAAAAAAAAATTCTGTTCGTAAAATTTTTATTTTTAATGATACAAAAATAATAAAAAAAAATTTAATTTTGATTGTTTTTTTACTTAAAATTTTAATTTTTTTTTATAAAAAAAGAAATAAAATGACATACAAATCAAAAGGTTTTATACTATTCTTTTTTATACTAATCGTTTTATTAAGTTATAACAAAGTATATTCTCAATACACTCCTCCCACACTTTCCGGTGGAATAGATAATTTGGTATATAGCAAAGGAAATATTGATGTGGAATTGCTTTCGGCTCTGATTATTAGCAAACAAGAGGAGTTGAAAAAGGAAACCATTAAACGTTTTATTCTAAGCGATTTCGATGCCGGAAGCAGTTTGTTGTTTTACGATTTCATTTCTCAAATTTTAAATGTTGTGCTTCACCAAAACAATAAACAAATCATTTCCAAGGAAATAACTGAGCGAGTTGTTAATTTGGCAATGGTGTATAGTTTCATTGAATTTTACTTACAAGTGCAATGGAAAATACCTGAAAAAAGAGATTTGGCTTTTGTAGAAATGATAAAATTTTGCTCAAAACGACCTCAATATTTGAGTATGAACGAACAGGCTGTTTGGCAAAAAATGTTTAATGAACGAATTGCAGGTGAACCAAAAAATATTTTATTTCATTTAAAAAGTTTTAATCCCGAAGATTTTGTAAATGAAATTGAACAAATTGAGGCAATTACCAACGAAGTAAACACCGATTTTAAACCTTTGGAATTTATTTTTATTTCAGAGGAATTGCAAAAGTTAAATGCCCGATTATTTTCTTTCCAACAAAATAATACAGATTATTTTGCTGACAGAAATATTGAAGTAAAAGAAATATCTAATAACTTTATTTTTAAGAAGGCAATAGAGGATTTAAAAAAAGGAACAAAACTATACACACAAAATACCGGTATTATTTTAGATAAATTATCTGTTTTTCAAAAAAATATAGTAAAAGTGGCACAAGACAATTACAAAGGAAAAAATTTAAAAGAACTTGCCGTTTTTACTCAATCAAATTCTAAAATCGATTCGCTTATTGGCTTTGTGCGTGGATTGCATTCTTTAGAGCAACAAAGCAACACTGAAATATATAAACTACTCTACAATAGGCTTTTATCAAACAAAACGCCTACTATTAAAAATACAACATTATTTACTAAATTTCACCAAGCCTTTACTGATTTTAAGGCATCAAATAAATCAAACTCAGATAGTAATCTGGTAAAAGTTGATACATTGCAAAACATTCATAAATTGTATAAAAAAGTTTTTGCTGAAATGATTGAAGCCAACATTCTTTCATGGCAAAATAATGAATTAAACGAATTATCAAGTTCCATTTTGTTTTCGCAATATTTGAGTGAAATTGGTAAAAGCAACTATCAATCGTTGTTTCAAGAATTGTTAAATGAAGATAATTTTACGTCAAAAATAAATTATGGCAATGCGTACATTGAAAACGAATATTCTATTGTTCAGAAATACAATGATTTAATCGATAGAAATAAAAATTTGGAGCATTCTTTTAATCAAGAATTTTTAACCAAAAAATTTCTCAAATTAATTAAATCATTTAACAATACGGAAGCAATTCAAAACAATGATTTACTCTATACTCTTTTTAATCAAAAACTTAGAGATAATGAAATTAATGAATATCAATTACTTTACGATGGGCTTGATAAGTATTTAAAAACGAAGTATCCTTACGAAGAATCTTATTTTGATGAAATTGAGGTTGAAGAAAATTATAAATTATTAGATGAAATCGTTTCAGATACTACAAATTATTATGAAGAGGTAGAAAATATTTTCGATATTATGAATTTAGTAAATGGAGATTCAACAATAAAAGAAAAACTTTTGTCTGATGAATTTATGGAAACCTTTGAAAACATTGGTTTAGAAAAGTCTTATACAAGTGTGAAAGAAATGCTCAAAACGCACGACACTTTAAAAATAGACCATCGAATTTCTCAATTAAAGCAGATAGAAAATAATTTAGATTTTATAACGCAAATAGAAAATTACAACATTTTGCCACCTTCCGTTCAAGAGGCTTACCGCGATTTTTCGTACAGAATAACAGAGCGAAAACAAAAAGAAGAAGTTACGCTTAATTTTAAAAATACACCGGAATATAAAAATTTTACCGCAGAATTGGTTAAATGGAAAATTACGCAAGAACAAAAAGCAATTTTAGTACATATTGAACAATTAAAAGCCGATGGGGTTGATTTTTATTCCATTAAAGAATATCAGCGATTAAATACCGAATGGAATTTATATTTTCTTTCAACTCAGTTAGAGGATTTTACAAATCAACTTCGCCAAAACACTTCCACTACAGACGAAATAAACCGATTTATCGAATTAAAAACGTTGCCCACTTACAAGGCTTTTATGGAAAATGTAGATAAATATCAATTTATTTTAAATGAAGATTCAACTTATAATAATTTATCAAAAAACAAAAGTTTAATTGAAAATTTACCCATTCATTTATTAGATTTCAAATCGAAAGAATTTTTATTAAATTATACCGATTGGCTTTTATTTCAAATTCAGGTTTCCGAATTAAACCGTATTAAAAGAATATTGGAACTGTTTCTAAAACAGGAAAATCAAATTATTCCATTGAATATGATACTTTTAGATATGGTTTATGATATTAGTTACAACAACAAAGTCATTCAAAAAACCGGTTTTTTTAATCAAAGCAAAGAAATGGATAACGATAAATTCAACAAAGCAAATACTTTTTTATCGATTAAAAATCAAGACCCTGAATTTTTTCAGCATTTGACAAATTTACGCAAAACAATGGAAAAAGAAATGGAAATGTTTTTTAATTTTTATCAATTAATTCAAGAATTAGATTATTTTAAAGGAAAAAATTTGGACGAAATTAGAAATAATTACATTGAGCAAATTAAAATTTCAATGAGCGATACCACGAAATTAAAAAAATACAACAATTCGCAGCCTTTTATTGAAACAGCCAACAAAATCAGTTGTGTTGAAGAAGTTTTTTGTAAAACCAATAAACAATTTGAAATCATTCAAAAAGAAATAAATCAAATTCAAAATATTCAAGAGCGCATTGTTTTTTTCAATAAAAATTTGAAAATTAAAAAAGAAACAAAAAGTAGCCCGAATGATGACGAATCGAATGAAAAAAGAAATAGTAGCCCGAATGATGACGAATTGGAAGAATTAAAATTAAAAATTCCATACGTTTCAACTAAAAACATAGTAAATAGGGCAGATACTATTTCAAATTTATTAGAAAATATGCCGGAAGATTTTAAAATTTACGATTACCAAAAAAAACTTGAAAAAATAATTGAACGCTTAAATCAAAAGGAAATTCATAATTATTCTGAAAGTTATTCCATTGACAATAAGAGATTTATAGATTATTATCAATCGCTAAATGACACTATTTTAAACATCATTTCTCAGTTTAAAACCCTTCACGATAAGTACAAAAGAGATATTTTATCAAATTTATTAAGTAAAAACGATTATATTGGGTTTAATTTGGCTATTTTTAAGCAAAGCATCAACGATTTTTATGCCAACGAGCTTGCTGCACAAGACAAAGAGGTTTTAATTCAGGTTTATTCCTACATTTCCAATTTAGAAAAACCCGGAAATAATAACATCAATTTTGAATTTATCAATCACTTGCGCAGTAAAATAATCCCGCAATTAGTGGCTATCAACATTAAATACAAACCCATTAATCAATTTCAAAACAATAAATTAGAACAAATACCTTATCCTGTGATTAAAAACATGATTTCGGTCGAATCGTTAGAAAACATTTTAAATTACGCTTACTTTATGAATATCAACAGTTTTTACGACCCCGACAACATCATTTCGCCCGAAATTGTAAAACTCTCTACCCAATTCATCGACTTAGTGAGCCGACTAAACAGACTCGACGAAGTAGAAACTTACCAATTGTTTTTCAATACACTCAACGATATTGGAAATATTTTTCCAAAAAATAAAACCATAAATTCATTCAATACTTTTACAAATTCTATTTTAAAACATACCATTTTAAATACTGAAGAAAATACAATTAATTTCGATGCAGAATCCTTTTTACTTTTATTTTACGAACAATATAAAAATATCTCAATTAACAACTGGAGTTTATATTTTTCTATAGGACTTAATCAAGCCTCTTTTTTCAAAAATGTGAATTTAACTGCTTCCGATACCAACCAATATACGATTAAAAATTTGGCTTTTGCTTCCGAAAAAATTGGTATAAAATACACTCTTCTTAATTTTAACGAAAAAATTATGCTCAAGCAGCAAAAAGAATTAAAAAAATATTACACCTCTAAACCTATTGTAAGCGATTGGCATTTAATTGCTTATGGAAGTGGCTTGCTTTACAACATCGTTAATACCACCACCGATAAAAATCATTTTAACCTTCCAATGATAGGAATAGGTACGGGGCTTACTTTTTACAATTCATTGGATATCAATTTATTTTACAATGTGCCTTTTACAGAAAATGCCTTTAATAAATCCATGTTCGGATTTTCATTCGACATAAAAATAGGCGAATACGTGAGCGAGTTAAATAAACAACGAAAATTGCAAAAAACAAAAAATAGACAATAAAATAATTCGTTCATTTTTTTATCTAAAAACTTTTTTTATTGAAAGAAATTGATAAAAAAATGAACGAATGAATGAAAATTTAAGTAGTTGTAAATCAATATTTTTTGTATCAACACATCAATACATTCCCTTCCATTTCTTTAAAAGAAGTTTTTTCTAAATCGGCATTCATAAATTTTGAAAAAACAAATACTTTTTCCACTTTCATTTGGTATCTTAGTATCGAAAAATAGTTGTACAAAAGAACTTGTTTTCCATTTTTCAAATACAATCGAGTCATATTTTCTGTCAGTTCGCCGGTTAAAATTCTTTGCCAATCGAGTTCAAAATCAATTTGTTCGTCAATTTTCATAAAATCGCGAACGCTTTTTTTGTACAATTCGTTGGGCGTTAGATGAAGCGTTTTGATTAATTTTTTACTTGCCGAAATAAATGCGCCAGTAGGAGAAAGTTCTGCAAAAAGTGCCATATTACTTATCAAGTTCAATGTTTCAACCGATGAATCAAAATGCTGTTTTAAGTTTTTAATTTGCTCATTTAACTCATTTACTTCTTCATTTTTTTCTTCTTCCAATTGCAACATTCTTTGTTTCAAAACCTCTTCGTTCTGATTAAGAGCCTCTTGAATAGCACTTAATTCTTCCATATTTTGCCGCAATTCTTCACTTTGAGCTTCCAATTCATTGGTTTGGAAATTTGATGCTTCTAAAAGTTCTTGGGTTTTTTTGTTTTGTTTGATAATGTACAAAGCCGAAGCGTAATTATTTGCCGCTTTTTCAATAATTTCTATCTGATGTTTTTCTATATTTTTGAACGATGCAATTTCAATTACTCCAATGACTTGCTCCTCGCTTTTCATTGGCACTAAAACCAAGCTCGAAGGATTGGCAAAACCCAAACCCGACGAAATTTGAATGTATTCTTTCGGAATGTCGGTCATGTAAATCGTTTCCTTTTCTATGGCGCAAGTTCCCACCAAATCTTCCCCTAAAACTATTTTTTTATTTAAAAACTTTTTCCTTCCATAAGCCTGAATAGCAGATACTTCAAACACATCATTTTCAGTTTCCGATTTTAAAAACAAGGCACCTTGGTTCGATTCGGTTTGTTTTATCAAAGTACTCAAAATTTGATACGAAAGCTCTTCAATATCGGTGTTTTTGGTGCGCAAAAGTTCATTGATTTCATTCAAGGTTTGGTTCGCCCAAATTCGATTTTGATGATTGGTATTTTGAATTTCGCGTTCCTGAGTTACTTTTATCAATTCATTTCGCATTTGAATTAGGCTTCCGCCCAAATCTCCCTGATTATTAAACACATTGATTTGCGTATCCAATTTTCCCTTGCCTACTTCAATGGCAAATTCTTTGGTATTTTTTAAGTTTTCGGTCAATACGTTCAACGATTGAGTCATTTCTGCCAATTCATTTTTTCCGGCTATATGAAGACTTTCCGGTAAACGTCCTTCTCCAAGCAAACGAATATGGTGTTTAAGAATATTTAATGGCTTGATTACTATTTGAGTAGCCTTAAATATCAATAAAACTATCCCTATTGAAAAAGTAAAAATTATAATAAATAAACTGGCAATTGTTTTATTAACTTTCTTTTTGTGAGTGTCGTAAATTTGGGTTTGAATGACGCTCAGCGTTTGTTCTATTTGCACTACTTGTTCGTTTAAAATAGACAATAAACCGATAGAATTATTTACTCCAATAGCAAAATCTTGTTCTATAATTTTGAAAAACAAGCTTTTGTAATTGCTCAGCAAATCTAAAAAATCTAATTTCTCTTGCTTTTCAAAATTTGAATGAAGAATATGTTCGGTAAATTTAGTATCAATTTCTGAAAATTCATCTTTGTATTTCAATTCTTTGCGCAACAAATAATCCTTTTCGTGCCTACGAAGCATAAGCATGTAATATTCGGCTTTTAAATCGCCAAATTGTGCCAATTTTTGTTCTACCGCGTGAATTTCTTCGCGCATTTGACCTTCCAATCCATAATCTTTATAGCCTTTTGCTTTCAATTTGGCTACCAACAATAGAAAATTTTTACGGTAATTGTAAAAATATTGTTCCAAATACCGAATTTCATTTTCCAACTTTAAATGTTCCAAATCCGTTTGTTTTTGCATGTTTTGAATAGTTAGCATGGCATTTTTATACTCTTTTTCAAAACTTTCCAAATATTCACTTTCGCCTGTTTCGTAATAATGGCTGTTGATGGTTTCTTTTGATATGAAATCTTTTTCAGCTTTTCGCATCTCTAATTCGCTGATTAAAAGATTTTTAGTACTATTTAGCAATTCATAATTTTCCAATGTTTTATCGAGCGAATATTTTGTATAAGCTGCTATTGCAAACAAAAATACGGAAGCTATTATGCCGGTAGCTATAAGTAGTTGTTTGATTGATAGGTTTTTAATACTTTTTGAATCCATTTTTTTAATGCTTTTTTTTTTGCAATTTTAAGCATTTTAATAATTCTAAAAGTTTAAAAATCTTTATTAAAAAGTTAATAAAAAGTGAGTATGTTAAGTTAAAGGAAATTTTATATTTAATACCTTATTAATATTTTTTCCTTTTAAAAAAAAACCGATATTTTGGTTTTAAAGCGTATTATTCTGTTAAAGTTAAAGTACAAAGAGTTATATTGTTATAAATTACTCATATTAAATACTTTCCGAAAGTTAAAAAAAATTTCGGAAAGTTTGCATTGAAAAATACGGATAAATATTTTTTTTATTTAAAAATTATTCGCCATTTATGTTTTCAAGCGAAAGTTGTTTGTCCGGTAATTCAAGAGCTTTTAAATCCGAAATGGCTTTTCCGGCTATTCCTTTGATTGAACCATACATATCTACTGTGTTTGAAATCACTTTTTCGAGCTGTTTTTCACGCTCTTTCCAAAGTTTTTGCATGGCACGTTTTTCTTTGTCCAAATCTTCTTTCATGGTCGTAAAACCTTCTACGATTGCCTCAACTTGTTGTTTAAATTCATTGCCAGTCAGATAGTTATAAAGCATAACCATTTTATCGCCTTTGTTTTCTTGCGCCGTTTGAATGGCGTGAGTTTTAATGAGCATTTCGCGCAAAACAAAGGCTAATGCGCTCACTTCGTTGAAGGTACAAATCCAAACTCCTTCTTTGTTGCCAAATTTTGACATATCTTCCGGCATCACTTCGGTTACAATTACCGCTAAATCAGCTTGTTGCGAACGCAAATCGTTTTTGAGTTTTTCAATCCATGCCTTGCTAAAAGCCTTAGTTCTTTTACTTTCGTAAATAATTTTTCCGCAAATTTGTTGAAACGGATTTTTTACCAATTGAATTACATCTGCACCCATTACTCCTTTGGGAACTTCTAAAATATCGTCGTATCTGAAATCGTGCCTAAGCAAATCCTCCAGAGCCAATTCCTGCACTTCGCCTTGCATTTGCATAGAACCCTGTTCGGCTTTGCGTTTCATTTCGTCGATGAGTTTCATTTGGTCTTCGAGTTTTTTTTCGTATTCTTTGTATTTTAGCTCGCTTTGTTCTCGTTCTTTTTGCTTGGTTTCATTTTCTATTTGCGATTTTTGTTCCAAAAGTTTTTTCTGAAATTCTACTTCAAAAAGCTCCTGTTTTTCCTTAATTTCATTTTCTTTGCGTAAAAGGTCTAACTCTTTCTCTCTGAGTAACTTATTTTCACTTTTTCGTTTCTCGTTTTCTGCCGAAAGGGCTTTTAATTCAAGTTCATACGTTTCTTTGGCAGAAAGTTCGGCTTGCTGTTTTATTTTAAGTTTTTCATTTTCAAAAGCTTGCTTAAAGTGCTGTTCCTGTTGTTCTTTCGTTTTAAGCAATTGAAGTTTTTCCGCTTCAAAAGCCTTTTTTTGATTTACCAAAAGTTCTTTATTTTCAGAAGCTTTTTGCTGAAATTCTAACGATAAAACTTGTTTTTGTTCCAAAAGTTTTTTCTGAAATTCTACTTCAAAAAGCTCCTGTTTTTCCTTAATTTCATTTTCTTTGCGTAAAAGGTCTAACTCTTTCTCTCTGAGTAACTTATTTTCACTTTTTCGTTTCTCGTTTTCTGCCGAAAGGGCTTTTAATTCAAGTTCATACGTTTCTTTGGCAGAAAGTTCGGCTTGCTGTTTTATTTTAAGTTTTTCATTTTCAAAAGCTTGCTTAAAGTGCTGTTCCTGTTGTTCTTTCGTTTTAAGCAATTGAAGTTTTTCCGCTTCAAAAGCCTTTTTTTGATTTACCAAAAGTTCTTTATTTTCAGAAGCTTTTTGCTGAAATTCTAACGATAAAACTTGTTTTTGTTCCAAAAGTTTTTTCTGAAATTCTACTTCAAAAAGCTCCTGTTTTTCCTTAATTTCATTTTCTTTGCGTAAAAGGTCTAACTCTTTCTCTCTGAGTAACTTATTTTCACTTTTTCGTTTCTCGTTTTCTGCCGAAAGGGCTTTTAATTCAAGTTCATACGTTTCTTTGGCAGAAAGTTCGGCTTGCTGTTTTATTTTAAGTTTTTCATTTTCAAAGGCTTGCTTAAAGTGCTGTTCTTGCTGCTCTTTCGTTTTAAGCAATTGAAGTTTTTCCGCTTCAAAAGCCTTTTTTTGTTGCTGATAAAAAACTTTTTGCTGGTTTTCTTTTTCTTCATACGACTTTTTCAATTTATTTTCAACCTGAACAAGCAGGGCTTGTTCTATTGGAATTTCGTAGCCGCACTGAACACATTTTATTTTTTCCATTTTGTATTATTTTCTGTATTTTTTCCTTATTTAATATTTTTTTTACATATTTCTTTCATTAGACAAGTGTTGTGTAAAATAGATAGTTTCACGCAAATTTGCAAAATTGTAAAATTGTAATTATTTGAAATTTAGTGTTTTACAAATTTATTTGCATGATTACTTTGTTTTTTATCTTTTAGTTTAAAAACTTCAAATTTAAAAATATAGAAACTATTTTTCCATTTTGCTAACAATATTTCAAATGACTATAATTGAGCTTTTATTTCTTGTAATCATTTTATTATTAAAACTTTGCCAAAATTTTAAACTTTGGCAAAGTTTAATACTAAATTACTTTGGTAAATTTAAAGGAGCTTTGAGTGTAGTTTTAGAATAATTAAAACCGGCATTTTGATACCTTAAAAATTGAATTTCCAAACGTTTTTGAAAATCTTCCCAATTTTTTGCAGACTTTTCAGACCAAACCACTTCCGAAAGTGCCGACATGCGCGGCAAAGCCATGTATTCAACATGATTTCCATCGGGCATGTATTCTGTCCAAATGTTGGCTTGCGCACCTAAAATGTATTTGCCTTCTTCGGCTGTAAGTTCTTCTGGGATAGGCTCATAGCTGTAAACTTTTTCCAAAGTTGTGTAACCTCCAATGGCTAAAGGCTCTTGAGCCGGAAGTGCTTGATAATGGTCGAAATAGCAATGCGTTCCGGGCGTCATCATTACGTAATGACCTGATTTTGCAGCTTCTATGCCACCTTTTATACCGCGCCACGACATTACAACCGCTTCCGGTGCCAAACCGCCTTCTAAAATTTCGTCCCAGCCCACTAAAATTCGACCTTTCGATACAATAAACTTTTCTATGCGCTTGATAAAATACGACTGCAATTCGTTTACATTTGCCAAGTTTTCGTCTTTCATTCGTTTTTTGCATTTGGGGCATTTTTCCCAATTTGTTTTAGTGGCTTCGTCGCCGCCAATGTGAATGTATTTTGAAGGAAAAAGCTCCATAACTTCTTCTAAAACAGCTTCATTAAAAGCAAAAACCGAATCATTTCCGGCACAATAAATCTCAGTGATAGGCCAAATACTGCCCGACGGCACTTCGATTTGTTTTTGGCTACACGACAAAAACGGATAAGCTGCAATGGCAGCGGTTACGTGTGCCGGCATTTCTATTTCGGGCATTACGGTTATGTAACGCTCTGAGGCATAGGCAACTATTTCTCTAATTTCTTCTTGCGTATAAAAGCCCTCGTAGTAAGTTGTGTCGCCGGTTATCGGAAAATCGCGTTTTCGCCAGTGAGCTTCTTCGCGATTGATGCGTTTTGAGCCAATTTCGGTCAGTTTAGGGTATTTTTTAATCTCAATTCGCCAACCTTGGTCATCTACCAAATGCCAATGAAAGGTGTTCATTTTGTGAAAAGCCAAAATGTCGATGTATTTTTTTATAAATTCTACCGGAAAAAAATGCCGAGAAACATCTAAATGCATTCCACGATAGCCAAAACGTGGAAAATCGACTATTTTTAAAGCGGGAAATTGCAAATCGCCCTGTAATTTTGCGTTTTTATTGTAAAAATCGGGTGAAAAAATTTGCCAAATAGTTTGCAAAGCGTAAAACAAACCTGCTTTATCTGAACCTTCAATTTCAATAGATTTTGCCGAACTATTTATTTTGTACGATTCTTTTTTTTCATTTTCCTTTATCGAAAAAAGAATAAAATTGGACTTTGGCTTTTCCGGTGAAATTTTTAATTTTAAACCTGCAAAACGTTCTATTTCCGAAGCAAAATTTTCGGCTATTTGCATTTCATTTTGCGAAGCCACAATAATAGTATTTTTGTCAAACAAAAATTTACCTTTTCCCATTTCTATTTTTTGCGGAAGCGGAATGATAGATACAGGCTGATTATCAGAAGTTTCATCAAGTTTTTTTTGTGTGCAACCCACTGAAATATAACTCAATGCTATAAGAATTAAAATTAATTTTTTCATTGTTTTTGTTTATAATTTTAAGTTGAAACCTTGTTTATACTTTTAAAAATTTAGAACAAATTTAATTTTTTTTGGAAAAGAAAAAAAATTTAATAAAAAAAGTTTTAATTTATACTTTGTCTTTTTTTTTTATACCTTGTACCCAAATTTATTTTATATTAAATAAAAAAAAATAAAAAAGTTTGCAATAATTTTAAAGAGAGAAAACCGAATTAATAAAAAAACAAAAATCTATAATTCTTTTTTAAAATGGATTACTCTAAAATAAATTCCATTGATGTAGATGGCAATGGAAACCTTGTTTTACAAGATGTTAGCGGAAAAAATATAACGGTAAATTATAATGATACAAAAGAATTTACTGCTTTGTTGCATACTTTGGGCGATGATATTTTAGCTAAAATAAGCCAATTAGATGCAAAAAATGCCCTTGAAAATTCAAAATTTAAAAATCTCTTCCAGCAATATTTTGATTTGCCTCCCGAAATAAAACAGAAAAAAAATAGTTTGCAAAAGCAAATTTTGGCTATCGGTGAAAAATTATGGGACATGGAAAATGAAATTGTTCCTCAAAAAGTTGATGAAGATGATGATTTTCAAGACATACAAGACCATAGAAATTTGCTGAGAGCTTTGGAAGAACAAAAATGCGTGCTGTTTGTGGGACCCGAAATTTCGACCAACGAAAACAATGAAAGTTTGCACGAACTTTTTTATAAAAAATTAGCTAATTCGCCTAATAATGAATTGGTTTACAATCAAAAAGAAGGTTTTTTTCAGCCACACCAAGACATTTGGTTCAATTCCGATATTCAAAAATTTTACAGCAAAACTTTTCCAAAACACAATAAAAAAGGACGCGAAGTTCTCGAAATTTTAGCTCAATTGCCTTTTCGTTTAATCGTTTCATTGGCACCCGACGCTACGGTTTACGATATTTTTAAACAATACGATAAGCCTTGCGAATTTTTATTCTACGACAAAGCTCCACTGTCCGAAGTAAAATGTACTATTGAAAAGCCAGTGATTTTCAATATATTAGGCAGCCCAACGCACTGCCAAAGCGATTGGCTTTACATTTTTACGTACAACGATTTTTATCACTACATCAAATCGGCGGAGGTTACCGGAAATATTAAAACCGAAATTACCAACGCGGTTCATTACATTTTTATTGGTTTCGATTTTAGCAAATGGTATTTTCGATTGTTGCTTTATGTTTTGAAAATTAATGACTCGAAAAAAAATATCAGGCATTTGGTAGAACCTTTAAAGCCCGACGATTACAGCAAGGAATTTTTGAAACGACAATTTGATATAACATTTATTGAAGGTGATTACTTGAAATTTGCTAATGAACTGAAAACGAGTGCCATAACAGCAAATATTTTTAACGATATGAAAAAAGGTTTTGTGGAAAAACAAAAAATAAAGTTGGGAGAAATTGCCAATCGATTGTACGATACACAAAGCCTAACGCAGCTAACCGAACTGGAAAAAACACTCAAAGAATTAACTGAAAAATTTTAAGCTATGAAAAGTCGTTATCCCGGAACTTATTGGTTTACCAAAGAACAATCGGATATATTTTTTGGTAGAGAAAATGACATTGACAAATTGCAAATTTTGATAGAAAATGAAAAACAAATTTTGCTTTATGCCAATTCGGGCGTTGGAAAAACTTCACTGCTTCATGCGGGCGTTTTTCCGGGTTTACCCGAGCATTATCAGATGATAGAAGTTCGTTTCAATACGCATGTTTCCACCGATTCGATTCCTCCTTTGACACGAATTTTGGACAAATTGGAACGCTTGTATCCCGATTTGGAAAAAAATGCCAAAACACTTTTGGATTTGGTAACACAAAATGACGAAGATAGAAATTCGCTTTGGTATCGGTTTAAAAAAATTCAATTGATGCAAATGAGCCAAAATTTAGCCGAAATGCCGGTTATTTTATTGGTTTTTGACCAATTTGAAGAGCTTTTTTCGTATCCTAAAGAAGATATTGTTGATTTTAAAAATCAAATTTATGAATTAACCGAAATTAGTCTTCCGAATAAATACAACAAATATTTAGCCGACAAACGTGATGATTTTCCTGATTTGATAACGCGCGAATCGGTGCAGGCATTGCAAAAACCAATGCAGATAAAAACCTTATTTTCAATACGTTCCGATAAATTAAACTTGCTCAATAAATTAGCAGACAAATTGCCCAATATTCAGCGAAAATTTATGGAGCTTTTGCCGCTTTCCAACGAGCAAGCCCAAAAAGCTATTACTGAACCGGCAAATGCTACAGGCGATTTTTCGAGCCGTCCTTTTGTTTTTTCCGAAAGGGCTTTGAGTAAAATAATGCGGTTTTTGACATCAAACGGCACGCAAGATGTAGAGAGCATTCAACTTCAAATCATTTGCCAACGAATTGAAAAACAAGACGATGAAGATGGTATTATACAAGATTATGAAGTTCCGAATTTTAATAATATTTTTTTAGAATTTTACAATTCGGCTATAGCCAAAGTACATGGCGACGAGGAGCAAGCCGCCGCACGAAGGCTCATTGAAGATGAATTTATTTTCAACAATCAACGCGTGCAACTCGACGAAATTGTTTGTAAAAAATTTGTGCGTTCAAAAACCATAAAAATTTTGGTGGGTACATATTTATTGCGTGCCAAAGAGAATTTGAATGGTAAATATTCGTATGAATTGAGCCACGACACGCTCATTGCTCCCATCAACGAAGCCGCCGAAAAACGAAAACAAGAAGAGGAACAAATTCGTTTGGAAGCCAAACGGCTCAAAGAACTTAAAATTGCACAACAAAAAGCTGAGCAAGAGCGCATAGAACGCGAAAAAGAACACAAGCGACAAGAAGAAATTTTGCGTTTGCAAACCGAAAAAACGCTTTCGGCTTTAAAAGCCGTTCGATTAGCCGAAGAAAATGCCGAAAACCAGAAAAAAGCACGAATGCAACAAGAAAAGTTGTTGTATATCATTATTTTTGTGGCTTTGGCTTCGGTTGCCATTGCCATTATGGGATTTATGCAATTGTTTCAAGCACGGCGAGCTTTGGTACAAGTGAACGAGATGAAACGAAAATTGGAAAATGTAATGTTTGACAATGTTATGGTTAAAAAATTTCCAAAATGGAGAGAAATTCCATTAATGAGTTCTGAAAAACAAAAAATATTGGAAAAAGTTGAAGATATAAATTTAGAATCAAACGAAATAAGCAATTTGCCCGATGGTATTTTTAAGTGTAAAAACTTAACTTACTTAAATTTGAATTTGAATTTAATCAAAGAAATTCCCGATTCCCTTTCAAAACTGAACAAAATTGAAGTTTTACAGCTTGAAACCAACGATTTTGAGGAAATTCCAAAGGCTGTTTATCAATTAAAAAAATTATCTACACTTTCGTTTCACCAAAATAAAATAGGTAATATTTCCAAAGAAATTAAAAATTTAAAAAATTTAATTAATTTGAATTTTTCAAAAAATAGAATTGAAAAATTACCCGAAGAGTTTTATCAACTAATCAAATTAAAGCATTTGGACTTAAATTCCAATCAATTAACCAATTTAGATAAAAAATTTGAAAAATTTAACCAATTGCAATACATTGATTTGAGTAACAATGAACTCACTGAAATTAATTTTTCTTTTAAAACCTTCACGCATTTGAAACAAATTAATTTTCAAAACAATGAAAATTTATCGGCAAAATCGGTTTTTGCTGCATTTAAAGATTTTCCTCGCCCGCTTCGCGTGAGTTCGCACCCCGAAAAAGGTTTTAATCCCATCAATCAGTTTTCAATTCTTAAAATTTCGCTCGCAGGCGAAATACCTCAAAACTTAAATCAGATTAAAAATCTGGTCGAAATTGATGTTTCAAATATTGAAAATTTGAATACCGATGTATTTTTTAATGCCATTAAAGACATCAAACGACCAATTGTATTGACCAATAAAAAAGCCGAAAATGCAATAAATGATACGGTTTTGTTGATTAAAATAAATCCAAAAATAGATATTACAGGCGATTACATAAAACTTAAAAATTTAAAAATTTTAAGATTATCGGCTTCCGGAATTGATTTTTTGAGCGATAATATTGGAAATTTAACCCAATTGACCGAAATTAATTTGTTTAGCAACGAATTAAAAAAATTACCCGAAAGCATTGGGCTTTTGAGTAATCTTGAAATTTTAAATCTAAGTACCAATGAATTAACTGCTTTGCCCGATACAATTGTTAATTTAGTGAATTTGAAGATATTAAACATTTCCAACAATCATATTAAAACCTTGCCGAAAGACATCGGAAAATTAAAAAATTTGAAAAAAATATACATCAAAGGAAACCCGATTGATGAAACTGAGCGAAAACGCTTAGACCGTATTTTGCCGCGAGATATTTACATTGACGAATAAAAAAAGGCAGTATTTTTCACTGCCTTTTTTATAATATTTCAAAAAATCAAATTTCAATAACTGTTACCCAATTGTGCGTATCCGATTCATCTCCGTATTGAATGGCTCTTAGTTTATGGTACAAAATTGTAGAAACTTTTCCGGCATTTCCATCTTTGCAATATTGGTATTGCTTGTTGTTTTCCATGTCCACAATTTCGCGAATTGGGCTGATAACAGCAGCCGTTCCGCAAGCTCCCACTTCGTCAAAGTCGCCCAATTCGGTTTCCAAAACCGGACGGCGTTCCACTCTCAAACCCAAGTCTTTAGCCAATTCGAGCAAACTCATGTTGGTTATGGAAGGCAAAATGGATTTCGATTCGGGCGTAATGTAGGTATCGCCTTTAATGGCAAAGAAATTAGCCGGTCCGCACTCGTCAATGTATTTTTTTTCGCGTGCATCTAAAAATAAAACATTGGAAAAATTCAATTGATGAGCTTTATCAATCGAGCGGAGGCTCGCAGCGTAATTTCCGCCTACTTTTATGCTGCCTGTTCCGAGGGGAGCAGCACGGTCGAAGTCGCGGGTAATGAGCATATTAACCGGTTTGAAACCTTCTTTAAAATACGGACCAACGGGCGTAACAAACATGATTAAAGTGTATTCATTAGCCGGTTTTACGCCCACTTGCGCACCCGAACCGTAAAGCAACGGACGAATGTAAAGCGAAGCTCCTGATTCATAAGGCGGTATAAAATCGGCATTGAGTTTAATAACCAAGTCCATTGCTTTTTTAAACAATTCATCAGGCACTTCAGCCATCATTATACCTTTCGACGAATTTTGAAGTCTTTTGGCATTTTCTTGCCATCTGAAAACTCTCACTTTTCCGTCTTTGCCTTTGAATGCCTTTAAGCCCTCAAAAGCCTCTTGACCGTAGTGCAAACCCGTTGCAGCTATGTGAATGGAAACGTATTCCGATGAAGAAACCTCCAATTCGCCCCATTTTCCGTTGCGGTAATAGCAGCGAACATTGTAATTGGTTTTCATGTATCCGAAAGGCAAATTTGCCCAATCTAAGTTTTGCATCATAATTTTTTAGTTTATAATCGGTTATAACTCTAAATTGCTGTATTTGTATAAAAAAATATTATTTTATAATAACCAAAAATATTTTTTCCAAAAATAAGAAGTTTATTTCAAAAATTCACACTATTTTAAAACATGTTTTTTTATTATTTGCTTTCGCAAAAAGAATGTTTTATCTAAAAAAATAAATTAAAGAATTAAATATCAATCAAATATAGACAAAATCAATTTTTAAATATTAAAAGAATTCTTTTGTAAAATGTTTGATTTTTTCATTTTTTTTCGCCTATTTTCATAAAAATTTTGTATCTTTGTAAAAAAAAATCTTATTACAAAAAAAAAATGAGACTTCTCAATCCCATATACGATTCGGTTTTCAAATATTTGATGGAAGATTTGGAAATAGCCAAAGGCTTAATTTCCACAATTATAGGTGCTGAAATTACCGAACTTTATCCTGCTCCGCAAGAAAGCACATCAATAACTTTGATGCTAAAACACAATCAGTTACCGCTTCATCGAATGGATTATGTAGCTATTATAAAATTAGCCGAAAATAAGTTTGAAAAAGTAGTGATTGAAGTTCAAAAATCGTCTTTAATACCCGAAATTCACCGTTTTCGCAATTATCTTGCCGAAAAATACGCCAAAACAAGCACTTACAAACTCGAAAATGAGCAAATTATAGAACATTTGCCCATAAAAACAATCTATTTTTTGGACAAAAAAATAAGCGATTCTCTGCCAGCCGTTTTGCATCGCAAAGGCGAATATTACGACGTGCTTTACCAGAAAAAATATGAAGGCGAAAAAAATAAGTACGTAGAATTGCTCTCGCACGACACGTGGTTCATTCAAATCGAAAAACTTCCGCCGAATTTGAAAAACGATTTAATGATTGTTTTAAGTGTTTTCGCGCCTTGGATGCGCGATGCGAAGGACGAAATTTACATCAATGTAGATGAAAAAGAGCTTTTGGACAAAAAACACGCCTTGTTGCATCGAATTTTGAGACGGTTGGAAAATGCAACTTACGATAAAAATTTACTTTTGACCCTCCAAACCGAAAGTCAATTAGAAGACGAAAGGGATAAATACATGAAAGAAAAAGAAGAGGCACTGAAAAGAGAAAAAGAAGCTTTGGCAAAAGAAAAAGAAGCTTTGGCAAAAGAAAAAGAAGAACGCCGACAAAAAGAAGAAGCTTTGGCAAAAGAAAAAG
>DYNA01000002.1 GCA_020721325.1 Paludibacter propionicigenes | reverse complement strand
TACTAAAGACATATTTTATTATTTTTTAAGTTTACAATTTTTTTTATTTAAAGAAATAAATAATTTAAGATGCAAAGGTATGAATTATTTTTTAAAATAAAAAAAAAAAATTAAAATTTAAAAAGTTTGAATATTTATTTATTTTTTTTATTTTTGTAATACAAATTAAAGTTATGAAAGAAAAAAAATTTGAATGTGTTTTAATTGGTGTTTCGGCTGGAGGCATGACTGCTTTGCAGCAAATATTGCCTTTTTTGCCTTCCAATTTTCCAATTCCTGTTATAATTGTTCAGCATTTACACCCGCAACAAGGCACTTTTCATATAAAATTTTATAGCAGCAAATGTGCCGTTAAAGTTTGCGAAGCTCATGAAAAAGAACAGATTAAACCTGGTGTGGTCTATTTTGCTCCGGCAAACTATCATTTATTAATCGAAGAAAATCGAAATTTTTCTTTATCCGTTGACCCAAAAGTTAATTTTTCACGTCCTTCAATAGATGTTTTGTTTGAATCGGCTTTTGAAGCTTATGGGAATAAAATAATTGCAATAATTTTAACTGGTGCAAACAATGATGGTTCGCAAGGACTTAAACTGATTACTGATAATGATGGGTTTACAATTGTACAAGATCCTGCCGAAGCTGAAGTGAATGCTATGCCGAAAAATGCCATAAAACTACGTGAACCTTCAAGAGTTTTGAAACTTTTAGAAATTAGAGAATTTTTATTATCTCAAGTTTAAAAAATAGAATTTGGTAAAATGATGATTTTATTTCCATTAGTATTAAGGTAAATTGTTCTTGCTATTTTACTTTATATAAAATCTCCTTAAATACTGGTTTTTAGAGTATTTAGAATCAAAATTTTTAAATGTACTCTCTTTTTTATTTTTTGTAATAGCTATTTTCATTTACCAATTTATTTAATATTATTTTTTTGTTAAAAAAAAGAATTTACAATTTAGAACACATATAATGTATTGAAATATAATAATTTACCCATAAAGTATCTCAAAATTAGAATTATTTCTTTTTAGATGAATTTTACAAAACTAAACAATACTAAGACAAAAATTAACATTCGTAAATCAATCAAAAACAAAGATGCTTAAATTGAATTATAAGATTCAATTGTTAAACAAATGAATAAAATGTTACTAATTAATTGGTTATGAAATTTTCATTTGTAAATAAGCTATTCTCAAAAGAATTTTGATGGCGACCAAATTTCTTTTTGATGAAAATTGAGGATTTTCTTTTTGTGCATTAGTTTGGTTTCCATTTGATTTAATAGATTAATACATTCATTAGCAATGGTTTGTGCATTTTCTTTATTGTTACTGAAAGGCGAAATAAAAGATTGATTTTCAAATTTATCAATCCAATTTTGAGTTTTATTCAAAACATAAGCATACAACAGTCCGTTTAAGAAATATTGAGTAAGTTCTAAATTATCTATGTTAATATCTTGTTTTTTAGCACTTTGAATAAATTGAGAAAAAGATAAAAGTTCGTAAGATAGCCTATTTTTTACATGTCGTTTTTTGGGAATGATAAAACTAAAAGCCGCTAAAAAAGTAGAAGTAAAAAAAAGACT
The DNA here is from genome assembly GCA_020721325.1 of Paludibacter propionicigenes. Classification (GTDB taxonomy): domain Bacteria; phylum Bacteroidota; class Bacteroidia; order Bacteroidales; family JAIFNL01; genus JAIFNL01. The sequence goes on along the minus strand of DYNA01000002.1, from coordinate 78,985 downwards.
TATCGTAAGTTGGTTAAGGACAAATGTTTGAAGAAAAAAAGCTAAACTTCCTATAAGAAAATGTAAAGCCAAAAGTTTTAACAATTTTGAAAATCCAAGCGTTCCGGGGGTTAAGAAATTATTAAACTTTATATATCTAATAGCTTGATTAAATGACTTTTGGAGTGCATGAGTAATGATTTTAGCATCTTTTTGGATAGAAATATTCTTATTGTTTTTAAAGATTTTTTTATACAAAGTTTTTTCAACTTTATTTTTTCCCGTTGCAAGCTTGTTTATTGTGAGCAATTCAAAATCCGTATCGGTTTTATTTATTTCGATAAAGTTTTGAATCTTCCATTGCATCAAAGTTAATAATAAAATACCTTTTTTTATTTTATTATTCCAGAGAAAATCGGTTTCAAGTAGGGATAAATCTTTAGGAATTTTGGAGTTTTCATTTATTATTTTCTTTAGTGCTAATTTAGTTAAAATGAATATAATCAATAGAATAACAAATGAAAAAGCAGGCAAAAGCAATACGGCATGGTTTAAAAGAAATAAATTAATTTCGCTTGAAACAGAAAAATGATTGAAATAATCTTCCGGTATTTTAATTAAAATGGAAAATGGAGTATGCTGTCCTTTGATTAGAGAAAGTTTGGTTTTTAAAGCATTATCTACAAATGTAAATCGATTAATTTTAAATAAAGTATCTTCGGCTAAAATTGTAAACAACAATTTTTCTTTGTTTACATCATTTTCAAACTCTATCGAAATGTTCGTTTCTAAGACAGATTCGTTGCTGTGTGTTAAAAGCGGAATATTTACAAAAGTACCCGAATCGGTATGGTTTACAATATCATAAATTTTAGTAGAAATGTAAACTTTACTTTCGGTTTGATTGTTAAATTCGGCTAACCAATTGATTGCTAACTCATTTGAGTTTTGTTTTCTCTTGCAGTTTGAAGAATATTTAATTTCGGAATAATAAGGTTTGTAAACATCAGTGAATAGAACATTTCTGGAAGTAATAAAGCTTTTACTGGAATTGTAATCAAAATCGTTTGTAAATATTTTTAATGGGATTTTATGTTCAAACGGAAAAATTTCCCCTTTTTTGTAACTGTGAAAATAAAAATTTTCAATTTCTTTTTTAACTTCTACAGTCTTGTTTTTCAGTATTTTAATTCTAATATTTAAATTATTGGTGTAATAAAGTTGAGAATTTTTTAAAATATCGGCATTAGGAATTTTTTCAATCGTTGCTTTTGGCAATTGCAATGCTAAATTTTCTAAAGCCTTGTATTTTAAATTTTTAATGCGATAAATGCCTGTATCAATTTTGTAATTTGAAAACAATTTTTCGTGCTTAATTATTTTATAACTATTTGAATATGAGTTATTTTGAATGATTATATTTTGATTTAAAGGCTCTAACAATGCGTTAAACGGTGGGAAGTTCAAACTAAAAAGATTTAACTCATTCTCAGAGATTAAATTTCCCCAAGTTTGATATTCTAATCGAATGATTTGTTTCCCAAAAAAGAATTTTTCATCGGTTGCTGAGCCTATATGAAATTGGTAAGTGTCTGATTTTTGGCGAATTTGAATTTTGTACGGATTTTTTTCAGTTAAAAATTTTAGGAAAATATCTGTTTTTTCATGTTTATTTTTAGCAAAACATGCTATTTCATAAATAAATCCATTTTGAAAATTTGTAAAAACGACTTCGATAGAATCGATGAAATTGCATGAACCGTTGGGATTTATTTTTATGAAACGATTGATATTTTCTATTTGATAAGCCGGTTTTATGTAATTTTTTGGCAATTTTAGTTGAAAAGTAAAATTTTCCTGTTTTTTTAAAGGATAATTATTTTTTATAATAATCTTATTTTCAATAGATTGATAAATAAAATCATCTTCTGAAATTCGGTTGTTTTTTTGTAATTGCCAATTTTTTTTGTCGATTTTTGTTTTTCGGGGAAGATAAAAATCCAATTTTACGTTTTTAATTTCCGTATTCCAATTGTTCTCAATCCATTGCCATTCAAGTTGGTCGTAATTGTTATATGGATTTATTAAGCTCGAAATTTTATAATGAATTATAATTTTTTGCTTTTTAGTGAAATTTTTCTCTTTTGAGAAAATATTGATTTGCAAAGTATTATATGTTTCAAAAGTTTCAAATTTAAAATTTTCAACGTTTATATCATAAAATTTTATAAAATGGCTACTCGTAGGTTCAGCGCGAAGCGATTTGAGCGAATCGGGTATAAAGCGAATGTGAAATTGTGAAGGTAATAATTTGATAATCTGAGAGTTATTTTTTAAAAAATTAAAACTGATTTTTTCGGTAACTTCAATTGAGCCATCGGTTTGCAAATGGGCTTCTATTTCCAAACTATCAATTGTAAATTCTTGACTGTAAGCTTGATAACTTAGAAAAAAGCTGAATATGAGTAGCCGAAAAAAGTTCATAACCGTTAAAATTTAACTTCCGGATTATTTTTTACTGTTTCAAAATTTTCTATTTCGTAATAGTTAAAACTTTGAAAACCAAATAGTTTTGCGACAATTACATTTGGAAAACGTTCCATATTTGTATTGTAATCTCTAACAACTGCATTGTAATACCTGCGAGCCATTTCTATATGTTTTTCAATTTCTTCTAATGTGTTCTGGAAATCGAGAAAATTTTCGTTTGCTTTGAGTTCCGGATATTTTGCAGCCAAGTTAATTATTTGATTAATAGACTGTTGTATTTTTGTTTCGGCTTGTACTTGCTTGTTAGTACCTTGCGCTTGCATACGTTCGCTCAGGGAATCGGTCATTTTATCAAAAATAGATTCTTCGTGAGCGGCGATGGCTTTTATTGTTGATAACAGATTGGGAATAAGACTGTAACGTCTTTTTAGCTGAATTTCTATTCCACTCCAAGCTTCGTTTATTTTATTCTTTTTATTTACAAAACCATTGTAAAACATGATGATAAATATAAAAATAGAGAAACTAAAAATGAATAAAATTAATATTAGAGTCATTTTCTTGAATTTTTTTTGAAAGATTTTAGAAATATCCGATAATTTTTTTTACAAAAGTTATATTTTTTCTACATTTTAAATTATTACAGATTTTGTATATTTTTGTAATGAATTGAAAAACAATGATTTAATAAAAAAACTTATTGTTTGTAAAGTTTTATAAATCAATTATTTTTCTTTTTTTTTGAAAAAAAAAGGGAAAAAAATTATTTAGCATCGTTTTTTAAGCTCGACGCTCTAATAATTAATTCGGTTTTAATTTCATACGTTTGGGGAGTGTAATCTTCAATATTTCCTTCCAGCCTGTCAATGAGTACTTCGGCAGCTTTGCAACCCATTTCGTACCCATGTTGTTCGATTGACGACAAGTTGGGTTCGATAATTTTGGAAATGATTCCATCGCTAAAGCCAATAACTGCTACATCTTTAGGAATGGAAAGTCCTTTGTTCTTGATACTTATCATTGCGCCGGCAGCAGTTGCATCGTTTACGGCAAAAATTCCATCGGGTCTATTTTTCATTGAAAGTAGCGAGTGAGTTGTAATTAGAGCCTGTTCGTGCTGGTCGCATTGTACGACCAATTCTTTTTCGTAAGGAATTCCGTATTTTTCCAAAGCTTCCAAGTATCCGATGAAGCGGTCGCGTCCGATGGCTAAATTTTGGGGTGCGCTAAAATGGGCTATCCGCTTACAGCCATTCAAAATCAAATGTTCTGTTGCTAAAAAAGCACCTTTTCGGTCATCAACAATAATTCTATCGGTTTCGAGATTTTTGCAAATGCGGTCGAAAAAAACGATGGGAATTCCGTTGTCTTGCAAATTGATGAAGTGGTCATTTTGCCGAGTTTCTTTTGCCAGCGAGCAAAGTACGCCATCAACACGAGCAGCCAAAAGTGCCTCAGTACTACGCACTTCGCGCAAATAATTGTCGTTTGATTGGTTAATCATAATATGGTAACCGGCTTTAAAAGCGGTATCGTCTATTCCGGCTATAACTTCCGAAAAAAAATGATGAACCATCTCAGGAACGATCACACCAAGCGTTTTACTCCGACTGTTTCTGAGGCTTAGCGCAATTGTGTTGGGCTTGTATTTCAGCTTTTTAGCTAATTCATGAACTTCTTTTTTAGTTTTTTCACTAATGCTTTGATGATTTTTCAAAGCTCTCGAAACGGTCGAAGCTGAAATTTTAAGCTTTTTTGCTATGTCTTTGATTGTAATTTGCGAACTTCTCATCTTTTTCCGTAGGTTTGGTTTATATAATGAAGTTTTACTTTTCCGGTTCGGGTGTTAAAAATAATTTTTCTTCCCAATTTTCCGTTTGTATTGGCACTCATAATTGGAATTTTGTATTCTTCCAGCATTTCATAGGCAATTGAAATATTTCGTTTGCCAATAATAAAATTGTTGGAACTTGTTTCAAGCACTTCGCCGCCACCGAACACTTTGGCTTGCATATTCGATTTTTTGACACCCATATTTTCAAGTTTTTCGATAAGCTTTTTAATGGCAATATTGCCATATTTTGGCGAAGCCAAACCGTTTCCGTTCCAAAGAGGCAGCATGAAATGGTTCATTCCACCTATTCTTGTAATTGGATCCCAAATACATACGGCTACGCACGAGCCCAAAATGGTTAAAATATTTGTTTCTTCTGCACTTGCATACAAGTTAGAAGGAAATAAAAAGTAGGAATTAGGTTCTTGCATAAATTAAAATATTTCTACTGTTTCGCTGTCGAAAAGGAAATCATCTAAAATTGCCGTTGGGTCGCTAATGGTTTCTTTTTCAACAATGGGCAATGTAACTATAAAAGTTGCTCCTTTGTTTAATTCCGAAATTACATCAATTTTCCCATTTAGTAAATTCACGTAAGCCAAAGCAATCGAAAGTCCGAGTCCATGACCTCGATTAATGGAATTGATTGAATTGTCTAATTTTTTAAATCTATCGAAAATGACATTTATATTTTCTTTAGAAATTCCGATACCAAAATCTTGTATGCTCAATATCAGATGGTTATCAGAAAATTCAAGTTCTATAATTATTTTACTGTATTCTTTACTAAATTTGATGGCGTTGCGCAGAATGTTTGAAACAATCAGTCTAAATTTGGTTTCATCGAGCAATTGTCTTGAATTTTCGAGGGTAATTCCTTCAAATTTTAAATCAATTTCTATCTTTTTTTGAATTAATCTCGATTGATAAGTTTCAATTTCTTCATTTAAAAGACTTTCAATGTCAATAAATGAAAAAGTAGGATTGGTATCACCGGCTTCAATTTCGGCGGCAGCAAAAATATTGCGAAGCTGCTGGTCGAGTTCAAAAGCCTCATTATGAATTATTTCGGCAAAATTAATAATTTTGTACAGTTTCTCTTGCGGCAAATGAGTAATGTTTTTCGAAATACCAATTATCGAGGACAATGGATTGATAATTTCATTGCGTATATGCGATAAAAAATGGGTTTTTATAGCCTCCGACTCTTCGAGTTTTACGTTTACTCCTTTGAGTTCTTCGGTTAATTTTTTAAGCTCTTTTACTGCATTTTCATTTTCGATGAATCGATTTTCGAGTTCTTGAATCAACTCTTTATCAGTAAGTTTCAGCATTTTTTTATAAAATTTTATACGTTTTTTTTTTAATAAAAATTAAGTTCCTTTGATAAAAATAGTAGGTTTTACTTGTTTTACATTCAGTTTCATATTTGTAATGGATTCGGAATGTCCCAAAAAAATAAAACCGGTAGGCTTTAATTTTTCTATCAAGCGTGTAAGCACCTTTTCTTGAGTTTCTCTATCGAAATATATCAATACATTTCTGCAAAAAATAATATCAAATTGATTCATTTTCGTTTCATACACTTTACTCATTAAGTTGAGCAATTGAAAAGTTACTTTTTCTCTAAGTTTTGGAATAACCCGAACCGTTTTGGCATCTCTGTCTTTGCTCCTCAAAAAGTATTTTCTCTTCAATTCCAGCGGAACAGGCGCAATAGCCGTTTCTGGGTAAATGGCAGAAATGGCTTTAGATAACATTGTTTTAGAAATATCGGAGCCGAGCAGCGAAAAATTTAATACCGGATTTTTTTCTTTAAATTCCGATAAAACCATGCCCAACGTATAAATCTCCTCTCCACTCGAAGCGGCTGCACTCCAAACGTTTAGGTTGGTAATATTGTGTTTTAAAAAATACGGCAAAAGTTCGTTTGTCATAAATTCAAAATGGGCATTTTCTCTAAAAAAATCGGTTTTATTGGTCGAAACTTCATCAATCATGTACAATACTTCATTCTGTAAGCCTTCTGCGCTAAACAAATATTTTGTATATTCACTAAAAGTAGTCATATTCAAGCTTCTAAGTCTTTTCAATAATCTACTTTGCAACATGGTTTTTTTTGCCAGTGGCAGTTTGATGCCATAATTATCGTAAATAAATTTACTCAGTTTAGCAAAATCGGCATCGCTAAGCGTGGTTTTGTAGATATTTAAAATATAATTTGAATCGTTGTTCATACTTTGGCATCAAAAAATTCTAAAAAATTATTTTGTAAATGTATAAAAAATTACATAGTTTTCAAAATTTCTTCTATTTCTTTTTCGGTTGTAGAAAGTTTTTGTTTGCAAGTTGTAAGAAGTTCGGCTGCTCTTTTTACTTTTTCCGAAAGGACATCTACATCAATGCTTTCGTTTTCAATTTCTTTCAAAATTGTTTCTATTTCTTGAACGGCTTCAGAATAGTTTAAATTTTTTTTCGACATTTTCGTTTTTTTTAAAAATCAGACATTTCTTTCCATAAACTATCAAATTCATCTTGAAAAGCTTTACAAACTTTGGGTTCTTTTAATACAATAATATTTTCGTGATTGTAAAGTTCTGCACTTCTTGTCCAATTGTAACTTCCTGTTATTAAAGTAGTTCCATCAATTAAGGCAAATTTATGGTGCATGTGGTGGCTGGTATTGTCTATTTTAATTTTAATACCGCTTTTAGCAAGTTCGTCAATATCAGAACCTTGGTCGTAAAGCTTTTCATTGTCGCTAATTATTTTAACACTTACTTTTCGTTTGTGCGCTTCAATTAATTTTTTACTAATTTCGTTGTCGCTAATGGTAAAAACACAAACGTCAAGTGTTTTTTGAGCTTGACTTATATGCTTGATTATGTTTTGTTTACATTCGCTTCCGGGTGAAAAGTAACTTTCAATTTCGGTAGTAGTTTGTTTTTCTAAGCTATTTAATATTTTATTAGCTTCTTCTAACCAATTTACTATATTCGAATAGTTTTCCGAATTTATTTTTTTTAGCGATAAATCAAAAATTTGACTGCGAATAAAGTCAAGTTCTCTTTTTGCTAAATTTTTGTCCTGTAATTTTGCTTTTATCTCTTTTCTTTCAAAACTACCTAATATTTCATCGGCTATTGAATTTTCAAAAAGCGTTAATATTGTATTCATATTTTTCGTTTTATGGTTTAAAAAAGTAATTTTTTTTTGTATAAAAGTTTTAAAATTTTGTTTTTATACAAATTTATTTTTTTTAGTTTTAGAAATAAAAAATAGGTATTTCTATAAAAAAAATAAATTTTTAAGTAAAAACAGAATAAAAAAAACAAGTTTTTTTATGCACTAATAATTTTACCCGTTTCGGGGTCGCGTTGCGAACCATGCATACTGTGCGGAATAGTAAAAATGAACATAATAAAAATTGCTCCCGCTACAATTGCCCATTTTCGTTCTTTTTTTAGGTTGAGTAAAACGGCTATCAACCATGCTAAAAATCCGAAAAGAGTTTTATTATCGGTTAAATCCCAACCCCAAGGTATCCCAGCCCAGTATTCGTTGAAAGCATATTTTTGAACCATAGGTCCTAAAATTAAACCGCCAATTGTTATCAAACCTAAAGCAATGTAGGAATGAATTTTATATTCTGGAAAATTATATAAACTGTAAAGTGCTGATATTACAACAAATAACAGTCCAAAAAACATAAAAATAATGTGCGGAATAAGTATAGAGTTGGGTACATCTCCTTTGAACCGAATAATTATCGGTTGGTCTTTATTCACGAAATACGAATTGTTGTTGTGAATAAGTTCCAAAAAATATTCCAGTTTTCCGGCAGGCGGTTGATGTGGTAATTCAATTTGTAAACTATCGTTGATGTTCTTTAGCTCTACCACAGTAAATTCACTCTTGGTAGGATAAACTCTGTAATAAAGTTTTCCGGTAATTTCTTTGCCTACCGGAATTTGATATTTGCAATTTTCTGTTCCTCCATGCGTGCGAAGCAATTCAAATTTTAATGTTGAGCTTTCAATTTTCAATTCTTCGCTTTTTGGATATGTAGGTCCTGTACGTTTTTGGTAAGTACTTGTGCCAATGACTAATACGACAGCAAAAATCCAACTAAACCCTTTTTTAAATTTAACTTTCATCTTTTATAATTGAATAAGTAATACTTTTTTCTCATCGTTGCGAATAACATCAACCGTAATGGTTTCACCAATTTTAAGAGTTTGTAAACGATTCATATAATCATAAATATTTGTAACTTCTTTTCCATTAATTGCTGTAATAATATCACCTTTAAGCATTCCACCTTTATGAGCCGGACGGTTGGGAGTAACGGCATCAACACCCAATCCGGGTTGTTTCGATTCGCCAAAAGCGGGCATTATGCCGAGTGTAACTTTCAAACCACGGCTCGAACTTTGAGCTGTTTTAGGTCCGGATTCTTGAAACGTTAAGTTCTCGGATTGATTTAAAAGCTTCATTATCAATTCATAAGAAAAGTCGCTGATAAGTTTCATTCCTTCACCATTAATAAATTCCAAATCATCTTTTGGAGTGTGGTAATCATTGTGCGCACCGCTCGAAATAAAAAATACCGGAATATTATTTATATAAAAAGAAGCATGGTCTGAGGGTCCAAATCCTTCTTTAGAAAATGAAAGTTCTAAATTTAATGGATTTTTTATTGTTTGAAGCAAGTTTTCGGTTTCAGTTCCGGTACCTGTACCTCCAATGGAAAGTTTTTTGGTATTTTTGTCCAAACGCCCTATCATATCAAAATTGAGCATTGCTTTAATATTTTTTAACTCCATTATAGGGTTTTCCACAAAATATTTTGACCCTAAAAGCCCCATTTCTTCTGCGCCAAACGAAACAACCAACAAACTTCTTTTGATTTGGTTTTTATTTGCAGCTATTTTTTCAGCTATTTCTAAAATACCGCTCACTCCTGAAGCATTATCGTCAGCACCGTTGTGAACGGCAGTAGTGTCGGGAACTCGTGAACCTGAGCCAAATCCGCCCATGCCCAAGTGGTCGAAATGTGCGCCAATTACAATCAGTTCGTGTTTCAATTTTGGGTCATTTCCTTCTAAAAACCCAACTATATTTTGAGTTTGTTGTTCTATAAATTCTACGTTTATAACGGCTTCTAAATTTGTATTTACTTGAAATTGAACACTTTTCATATTCGTATTCATTTCATTTTCCAATTCATCTATGGTTTTTTCTTTTAAAAGTTTGTCGGCAAAATTTCGTGTCATCTCAAAAGCAGGAATTGCCGCTTTAATTAATCCTCTGGGTTTGTCTAAAGGAGTAAGTATGTCTTTTTCGTTTTGAATTTTTCCCGAAACAAAAATAATACCTAATGCTCCTTTGTCTTTGGCTGTCAATGTTTTACTGCGCGAATTGGAGTAGGGAATGAATAGGCTGTTGCGATTGTTGGGTTCGGGGTCGCCTTGTAAAACCATAACCCACTTTCCTGTAACGTCAATATCTTGGTAATCATTCCATTTCAGGTTGTCTTCATTAATATCGAAACCATAACCGGCAAAAACTATTTCACCTGAAAACTTTCCATTTTTTGAAAAACTTAAAGGTATAAAATCGGTTTCAACGGTTAATTTATTATCTAAAAAAAACACAGAATTTTCTCCCTTTAATTCAACTCCGGTAATTACATTAAAATGTTGAAGTCCGTTGTTGGATTTAAGTATAAAACCGCTCTTTTTCAAATTGTTAGCAATGTATTCAGCCGATTTTAAATCTTCGGGCGTTCCGGGTTTTCTGCCTTTCAAATCATCAGATGCTAAAAATGAAATATGTTCAATAAGCTCTTTTTCAGTTATATCTTTTTGAGAAAAAGAATGAATAGAAAAAAGTAAAAAAAAGCTTATTAATATGAATTTTATCTTCATGTTTTTGTTTATTTATAAATTATTAAATTTCTTAAAAAAATATATTCTTTCAAATCAAAAATAGAAATTTTTTTTTAAATAAAAAAATATTTTTACAAATTGAATGATATTCTTTTAATTAAAAAAGCAAATTATTTTTTTTAAGAATACCTAATTAATTAGATTAATTTTGAAATTAGCATAAAAATATTATATTAATTTATTTGTTTTTAGTTTTTTTTTTTTATCTTTGATTTTTAAAATATGAAATATGAAAGAATAAAAAATAAATGGCTTCAGAGGTAAAAATAAAATATGTAAAAAATCCATATCCCGGAATTAGAAGTTTTCGTGAAGAAGAGAGCGATTTGTTTTTTGGCAGAGAAAAGCAAATCAATGAGCTTTTGGAAATATTGCAAACATCTAATTTTGTGGCAATTACTGGAGCTTCGGGCAGTGGTAAGTCTTCTTTGATAAAAGCCGGAGTAATTCCGAAATTGAAAAAAGAAAACCAGCATTGGAGTTCAATTGTATTTAGACCGGGTAACAGCTTGTTTTTCAGCATGTCAGAGGCTTTTCAAGATTTATTTATCAATGAAAACATATCATTAAAGACTTTACGAAACCCAAAGGAGATAGAAGATTTATTAAAAAAAGGTGTAAGAGATTTTGTAAGTATTTTAAAACAAGTTAATTATAATAAAAATTTACTTGTTTATATCGACCAATTTGAAGAGATTTTTCGATTTAGACAAAATGAATACATTGCTCAAGCAAAAGCCGAGTCTGATTTTTTTGTTAAATTAATAATTGATTTGGCGCATTGCAAAGAGCATAAATTTTCGGTTATTATTTCATTGCGAGCTGATTTTTTGAGCGATTGTACTGAATTTGCCGATTTTCCAAATATAATCAATCAGGGGCATTATTTGATTCCGCGAATGACTGTTGATGAGCAAAAAAGGGCTATTTTAGGACCTGCAAACATTGCCGGAGCGGAGTTTTCTGAAGTTTTGTTGGCTGAAATAACCGAACAAATTACAAAAAATGATGTAAGTTTGCCCATTTTGCAACATGCCTTAATGCGAACTTGGGATTATTGGTTGCTCAATTCGGAAGGCAACAATGTAATTGAATTAGAGCATTATACAGCAGTAGGAACAATTTCAGATGCACTTTCGGTACATGCCGAATTTATTTATGAACAGTTGCACGATGATGCTTTACAAAAAATTACCGAAAAAATTTTTAAAGCTTTAACTTTTTTAGGTGATGATAATCGAGCTACTCGCCGTCCGACATCATTGGGCGATATTTGCTCAATCACTGTAAGTAAAGAAGAAGATGTAATTGAGGTAATCAATGTTTTTCGTGCAGAAGGCAATAGTTTTTTATTTCCACCTGAAAGTGTCAGATTAAATTCTTCGGTAATTATTGACATTTCTCACGAAAGTATTATGCGTATTTGGAAACGTTTAATTGATTGGGTAAGAGAGGAAACCGAATCGGCGCAAATTTATTTACGAATTTCAAATTCGGCAGAATTGTATCAAATTGGAAAAAGTGGTTTGCTTTCGGGACCGGATTTATTGTTGGCTCTGAAATGGTTTGAAGATAATTCACCCAATCAAACTTGGGCAAAACGCTACAATCCGGCTTATGATAGGGCAATTAATTACTTGAATTTCAGCAAAGAAGAAGATGAACGAGTGATAGGAGTAAAGGAGCGAAAGCAGCATCAATCTCTTAGAAGAACTCGAATTTTTGTAATCATTTTAGCGGCTGCATCTATTATTTCCATTTTGTTTTTGGTTGTTGCCCTAAATTTGCAATACAAAGCCGAGGCAAGTGAGAAAAAGGCAAAAGAAAAAGAAAAAATAGCCATTTCGGAAAGTAAATTAGCCGAAGAAAAGCGAAAAGAAGCTATTTCGCAAGGAAAAATAGCTCAGCAACAACGTTTTATAGCTGAAGAGCAAAAACTTTTGGCTGATGCCCAAAAATTAATCGCCGTAACGCAACAAAATGAGGCGATTAGGCAAAAAGGACTGGCTCTTTTGGCAGAAAAAGAAGCTTTAAATTCTCGAGATGCCGCGTTTCGCTCCAAAAAAGAAGCCGAAAAAATGCGCGACCAAGCTGTTAAAAATGAAAAAATAGCCTTAGAACAAAAATTACGAGCCGAATTTTCGGAGGCTAAAACGGATACAATGCGGCGTTTGGCTATTGCTAAAGCATTGGCAGTTAATGCAATAAAGTTAAAAGAATCGCAAAGTGAGATTTTTCAACTCACAGAGCAAGAGCGTGAATTACCAATGATTTTGGCTTTGCAAGCATACTATTTCAATTCAAATTTTGGAGGCGACCCAAACAGCCCCGAAATTTTTAATGCTCTTGCCGATGTTGCAAATTTATCAATTCATTTGAAAGGGAAAATTTCTCATAATGAGGCAGTTAGAGCTGTTGCAATTTCACCTGACGGTGTAAATTTTGTAACTTCGTCAGATGATGGAAGTGTAAAAATGTTTTCTTTAAAAAGTTTGGATGCACCACAGAATTTAAAAACTCCTCTTCTTTCAAAAGTGATTTACAGAAGTTTACTTTTTGGCGGAAACGATATTATCATTGGCGGAACCAACAAAGGTGATGTGGTTATTTGGAATAAAAATAATTTATCCGAAAAACCGACCATTTTAAATTTGCACTCTGGAGTAGTTACACAAATTTTGAGTAATAGTAGTTTTTCAACGTATTATTCGCTAAGCCTTGATGGAACTGTAAAATCTTGGAACACAAGCAATTTACTTAGTGTAAAAACCGTGCATAAAGCCACAGAACGTATCAACAGCATGGCTCTGACCTCAAATGGAGAAATTTTAGTTTTGGGAACGGTTTCAGGAGAATTAATTTATCTAAATACTTTTGATTTTTCAGAAAAAAAACGGGTAAATACTGGTAAAGGAGAAATAACTTCACTGTGTTTTACAACCGGCGATGAGTTAGCTGTCGGTTTTTATTCGGGAATAATAGAAATACTTGGTAATAAGCCTGTTAATGAATTTTTAGCTCATCAGTCGGGTGTAACTGCATTGCTTTATGATGAAAGCAGAAAGCGTTTAATATCAGCAAGTTATGATGGATTAATAAAAGTGTGGAATGCAGCAGATTTTGAGTTGATACCTCCTTTGGTAATTGACAAACATGACTCATGGGTTTATGCTTTAGGTTTTATAAACGAAAAGAAGAATATCATTTCCGTAAGTGCCGACAAATCGATATTAATTACAGCAATTAATATTACAGATTTGAAAAATTTTGTAAGAAGCAAAGTTTCAAAAAATATGAGTGAAAAAAATTGGTTAAAATTTGTGGGTGAAGGTATCAAATACGATGAAAATTTGCCAAAATAAGTTTAAAAAAATGAAAAAATTAGCTTTATTTTTTATATTATTGGTCAGTCAGAGTTGGATTTATGCGCAAAATTGCGATAGAGCCATTATAGACGACGCTTTAAATGATTACAAAACAGGCGATTTCAAACGGGTTTTAAAAGAACTTGAATCGTGTACAAACTTTTCGGCAGATAACAATTTGCGCATTCAAGCTTTTAAATTAATCGTTAAAACACATTTAGCCCTCGATGACGACACAAGCGCGGTACAAGCTATGAAGCGAATTATGCAAATCGACCCTAAATTTCAACCCGATTTACTTTCAGATAACTTGTTGTTTATTACGTTATTTGAGAAATTAAAGAGAGAAAATGTTACCCAAATTGTAACTTCCGTTTCTAAGAAGGAAGAGAATTTGAACGAAGCACCGGCAACAGTTTCGTTAATTACTGAAAAACAGATACTTGAAAGAGGTTATTTGGATTTGGAAGCCGTGCTTCACGATTTGCCCGGATTTGATATTTCTCGCTCCAACGGCAATTTATATACTCATGCCTATCAACGGGGTTACAGGTCGATAAATACCAACCGAACCTTATTTTTATTTGATGGAGTTGAAGACAACGATTTGTGGTCGAGTAATGTGTATTTATCTCGGCAATATGCACTTACAAATGTTAAAAACATAGAAGTTGTTTACGGACCTGCTTCAACTATGTATGGTTCAAATGCTTTTTTGGGAGTAATAAATGTGATAACCAAAAATCCGGAAGATTTTATTGAAACAGGAAAAAACTTTGGTATAAAAGCTCAATTAACTTATGGCTCGTACAATACGCGAATGTTGGATATGAGTTTTGCAATTCGTTCAAAAAAGAATTCGGTTTCGTTTTCAATAACACCCCGCATTTTTTTATCAAACGAACAAAATCTGTCGGATTATTCTTGGCATGATTACGAACCTAATGTTTTAACAGATGAATTATCAAGTCTTTATCATTCAAAATTAGATATAACAAATTCAGAAAAAGTAACTTCTTTTTTAGAAAAATATCCCGAAAACAGTGATTTGTATTCGTATATAGATGGAAAAATAATTTTAACAGAAACCGGAATTTCCCAAGCCCTTGAATATGATAACGATGTATTAAATAAAGTTGAATTTTCGGATAAAACACAGGCATATTCAATAGAGGCAAAGTTAAAGATTTATGATTTTTTGCTCGGATACATGTATTGGAATAAAGCCGAGGGACCCGGTGCGCAATACAATGATTTAATAGAGATGACTTTTGAGCAAGGTCAAGCATGGCGACCGATTCACAATAATTTTTACGTAAAATACAATAAATCCCTTTCGGAAAAATTAGATATAAGCAATTTTTTGAATTTTAAAGTTCATGATTTTGACAAAAATAATAATGTAGTTCGGTATAGAAAAAATTATTCTTCCGGTCATTTTGATTTAACAAAATTGATTGATGGAAAAATTCCAACTTGGGATAGCATGTACCTTTTTCAGATTTCAAATCAGATGAGGAATGAATTTAAAGTCATTTACACACCCCACAAAAGAGTGGATTTAATTTCGGGTTTTGAAATTCGATACAGCTCAATACAAGGCGATTATACAATGTCCACCAAAAACAATGCCCAAGAAGAAGGAAATCCTTTAACCGAAATTCCGGGAGGGAATCACATTTTTTCACGCGATTTAGGATTTTATTCTCAGGCAAAAGTCGGTTTACTTTATAATTTGAATTTAACTGTTGGTATTCGATACGATAACAACAAAATACGTGAAAATCAAGGATATAAACATGCCGTAAATCCACGTTTTGTTTTGGTATATTCACCTAATAATTTTATTTTCAAGTTGATATATGCCGAAGCATTTAAAGATGCCACCAACAGAGAAAAATATTCAACCGCAGCCGGAAAACGCGAACTATCAAATCCGAATTTGGCTCCCGAAAAAGTTAAAAATTATGAAATTTCAATAGCTCACACGTTTTATAAAAAGCTTTTTCTTAATATTTCAGCATACCACTCGCTTTATAGTAATATCATTCAAGAAGTTAGAGTAGAAAAAGCCGATGGTACTTTTACAAATCAAAATCAATCGAAAGGTGAGGCAAGGGGCGATGGAATTAATGCAATGGCTGATTATCAGATAAATAAGTTAAGTTTATATGCAAATTATACATTGACTGCTCCATTTTTAATCAATCCAACAGATTCAGAAGGAAATATTTTGACCAACGATGCCGGCGAGCCATATAATAAATTGAGAATCAGCGACATTTCTACCCATCAAGCCAATTTGGGTGCTAATTATTTATGGCAAGAGAAATGGAATTTTAATTTGCGTATGAATTTTAGGAGCAAGCGCATAACGGGCGAAAACACAAGTGTTCCACAAAATTTGGATACTTTTGGCTCGTATATTATTTTTAATGGAGCAATTACATATAATCCACAAAATTTTTATGGATTTTCTTTTCAATTAACATTTTTTAATCTTTTAAATAAAGAATATTTCTCGCCCGGTCTTGACCAAGTACAAGGCGAGTTGGCTTCAAGTTTGAAGCAAAATGGAAGAAATTTGTATTTAACGATTAAATACGAATTTTAATTTTTTTATAAAAAAATATTGTTTAATTTTTTTTTGTATAAAAAAATAATATACGTTTTTTTTATATAAAAAATAGTTTTTTTTGTATGGATAGAATAACAAATTCATTAGATAATCGTAGAATCGTTTTTTGGGAAGAGGTAGCCAGAGATGGCGCGCAAGCCAAAACAATTTTGAGTGGTAAACAACGGATTGAAATAGCCAAGTTGCATGCTTCGGTATTTAATCAAAATGGACCTGACCATTTGGTATTTGCTGCCGGTTTTTATTCTATTGGAAAAGAAGAAGTTAAAGCTATTGAAGACTTAGCAGAAAATGTTGATAATTGTTATTTGGCAGTAAATTGTCGCAGTTCAAAAGATGAAATAACCAATAGTATAGCATCTTTAAAAAATGCAAAATATGGTAGAGTGGCTTTTGTTTCACCATTTTCTGAACGTTTGTGCAGCGTAATGTTGCATAAAACGCTCAAAGAAGCCAAAGAATCGGCTCTAAATATGGCCAAATTTGCTCTCGATAAAGCTGCCGGTATGCCAATTGATATTCAGTTAGCTGCTGCTTTCGATGGTAATCCTCAGCTATTGGGCGAGTTAGCTTCCGAATTGCACGAACTTGGCATTGCAACGGTAGGAATGGGCGATACACAAGGTAAAATTTATCCTTACGAAACGTCCGAATTTTTGCGAATTGTAAAACAAAATGCAAGCCCGAAAGTACGATTTTCGGTGCATTTTCACAACGATTTGGGGTTTGCGCTCGAAAATAATTTGGAGGCTATACGGCATGGAATCTATTTACCCTCAACATCTTGGCTGGGTATGGCTGAGCGAAATGGCTTATTAAAAACGGAGTTACTAACGTTTTTGCTTTCGCACGAACCGCATTTACTCAAAAAAAGGTTGGGTATAGAAGGCGAAAATTTGTTTTTATCGAATCCAAATTTAAAATTATTGCCCGAAATCGCTCAAAAAGTAAGTCAATTGACCGGAGTTCCAATAATTATTACCGACCCCATTGTTGGAACAGGCGTTAATACCATTTCTACAGGTACTCCATTTGTCGATACCCTTAGTTTTCAGCCTTTTGACCCTGATGAAATATTAGGTATTCGTAAAAAAGTTTTTGTAACTCAACTGGCAAGTTCGCGTGTTATAAAAGAAGTAAGCACCGAGTTAGGAGTTGAACTCACTGATAATCAGATACAAAAAGCATTAATTCATGTAAAAGAAAAAGCTTACCAATTGGGACGTTCGGTTTTTCCTGAAGAAGAGTTATTGCAGATTTTTAAAAATATATAAAAATAGAAGAGATGGGAAAAAATTATAATAAATTATACTTTTTTTTGATATTATTTCTCTTAGGAAGTAAAATCAATTTTGCGCAGTCGGAGCAAGAATTGTGGGTAAAATTATCGCCTGAAATTCGTATGAACATTGAAAATACTCCGTTTGAGTTTCGTTGGCGACCGATTGATGTTATTTATTTGCCCGAAGAATACGTTCCTTCAGGAAGAGTAGCTCGAACCGATTTAATGTTGGGAATTACAAATAAATATTTTAAGCTATTTTCATATTCAAAATTTAACGAAACCGGAGAAATTTGGACAGGATTTCGTTTTGACCAAAATATCGATTTTTTTGATAAAAAACTATTAATCAACATCCAAGAACGTTATTTTTGGGGTGTAAATGAAAAATCGAAAACCCATTATTATTTAGTTCAATACATTCGTTATCGCGTGGTTTCTAAAGTATTAGTTGGAGTTTTGGCTTATGGAAATTGGAAAATTGATAAATCGTTTAACGAAGGCAGTTGGTTTGTCGGACCTTCGGTTGATTATGAAATGAATAAGGCTTTTAATTTGCATTTAGCACTTACAAAAGATATTTTTCATACTCAATCGAATATGCTTTATACTCGTTTAGGTTATCGTTTTAATTTAGGAAAAAAAGAATAAAATTTTATTTTTTAAATAAAAATTAATAAAAAATTATCAATTTGAATTTAACAAAGCAAATACAAGTCATTTTTGGCTTAAAAGGTGATGATTCTAAAAAAATATTCTTGCCTTTTATGTATTCTTTTTTTTCGGGTGTTGCGCTGGCTTTTTTTGTAACGAGTGCCACAGCTATTTTTATTAGTTCTTTTTCGCGCGATATGCTTTCAGTGGTATTCATCGCATCGGGCATAATTGTTTGGTTAATAGGTCAGTGGTATTCATTTATACAAAAAAAGAAAATGTTTCATACTACCGTTAAAATGGGTATGGCATTTTTATTATTGTCGGTTGTTTTATTAGTTATTTCATATAGTTTAACACTTTCGGTGTTTGCTATTTTTTTGTTATACGCTTGGATTCGGGTGTTTGCATACCTACAAGCGGTTACTTTTTGGGGTACATTGGGACGGTTGTTTGAATTGCAGCAAGCTAAAAGGGTTTTTGGGTTGATTACCGGAGGTGAAGTTTTGGCAAGTATCATAAGTTTTTTTTCTATTCCTCTGTTAGTCAAATTTTTAAGTACCGAGCAATTATTAATTATTTCGGGTTTGGCTCTAATTGTGGCATATATTCTCATGATGTTTTTAGTTTCAAAAAATGCCGATAAACTTCAAACTCATGTTAAAAAAAATCAATCCCAAGACGTTGAAAAAAGCACTATAAAAATATCTTTTTTTCAAAATAAATATTATAAACTTATCTTTTTTATTGCATTTATCCCTATTTTTGCTCAGTTTTTTGTCGATTTTATTTTTCAAGCCCAATTGAAAATCGAATTTCCCGACAAAGACGCTTTAACGACTTTTGTGAGTGTTTTTTTTGGTGTAAGTTCTATTATTGAGTTCATACTCAAGGCTTTTGTGTCTGGGCGCATGATGAGTAAATATGGAATAAAATTGGGACTTTTAGCCTTTCCGGTAGTTTTGGCGTTTAGCTTTTTGCTGGCTTCAATGGTAGGAGTGGTTTATGGTACAATAAGTTTGTTTTTTTCATTTGTAGCTTTGGGCAGACTTTTTACACGTGCAGTGCGCACATCGTTCAACGACCCTGCGTCTCAAATATTATTTCAGCCTTTACCCGCCGATGAAAGAGTTATTTTTCAGAACAGAGTAGAAAGCGGTCCCAAAGCTTATGCGAGCATAGTAGCTGGAATTTTACTATTTATTTTTGTAAAAATTCCCGGCATGAATTTAGAATATTTTGCCGTATTTTTATTTATTGTAATTCTCATCTGGCTCAAATTTACTTTCGATATTTATACCGAGTACAAGATAATTTTGCAAAGTGTTTTAAAAAGTAAAGAAAATTTTAAACCACAAACTAAAACGGATAAAATATTTGATATTTTAGCGCACTACATTTTAAATGCAAAAACGCGAAGTCAACTTTCGATTGTAAAATTAACTCGAATTATTTTGCCTTTTCATACCTATAAGTTGGTTAAAGAGCATGATATTCAGATGTTTGAAACGGTAGAATCGAATTTTAAATTTAAAGATTTAATGCTGTGGTCAAAATCTGAAAAACCGACCGAACGCCGTTTTGCAGCAGCCGAATTTTCTAATTATCAGATATATAAGGTTGAACGTTTGTTGAAAAAATTGCTTACAGACGAAAATTTTCGCGTTCGCACCGAAGCCATTATTACAGCAGGAAAAATGAAAGATAAAGATTTTTTCTATGCTTTAATTAACAATTTTTCTATTCGTGAATTTAGCGATACGTCTGCATCAGCAATAAAAAATGTTGGTAATGAGATTGTTACAAGTATTATTCAACTTTTTCGGCGAATGGAATTTAATACCGAATTGCAATTAAAAATTATTTCGGTTTTGGAAGAAATTGGTGGAAAGGAAGTTGTGAATTTTTTTAAAACGAATTTGAATTATCCCAATAAAATTATAAGTGAACGAATAATTTTGGCTTTGGGAAGTTTGAATTATAAATCCAATAAAAGTGAGAAGTTATTGTTTTCTAATAAGTTAGAAGAAGAAATTGATAATTATGTTTACATTACTGCTTGTTTATTTGATTTGAAAGAATTGAATGATGATGAGTTGATTTTGAGTGCTTTACAAACAGAATTATTGCTCACTTTGAACAAAATCATGTCATTGTTGTCTGTAATTTATGATTCTACAGCTATTTATTTGATTAAACAAAATTTAGATAGTGAAACATCTGAAAATAGAAGTTTTGCACTTGAAATAGCTGATTTAGTGATAGATGAAGAGCATAAGAATATTGTTTTACCGATTTTTAACAAGCTAAGTATCAGTGAATTACTCAAAATATTCAAATTAACCTTTGCATATCCAAATTTAACTGTTAAACAGCGTTTAATTAATATTGTAAATTCGCCTGTAGGCAAAATTAGTTTTTTTTCAAAAACGACTGCTCTTAAATACCTTTTAAATTTTCCTACATCAGAAGTTATAGCAGTTTTAAAGGCTAATATAATCAATAAAAGTGAGATGATGCGTCAAATAGCTGCACAAAGTTTATTGGTATTAAATGAAAATCTTTACGACGAATTTGTAGTTTTAAATACTCCAAAATTTACATTTTTAAAACTTTTACCTACTAAAAATGAATTACGAAATAATTTTAATAAATTGATATACAATAAATTAGTATATTTACACGCAAAAGATTTATTTAAAACCATCGAATATCATAAATTGCAAAGTTTGGCTGAAGAAACTCAGATTTTGGAATTAAATAATGGTTCTGAGTTGCATATCAGTGTAGAAAATGCAAGTTGGTTCTATATCTTATTTTCGGGATTATTGCTTGATAATGAAAAAAATAGCTATATATCCGATGGTGATATTTTATGTATTTACAACACAACTGATAATTTGAGAGAATTAGTTTATACAGCTAAAAATCAGTGTGTTTTGTTAAGAGCAAAGATTTATATTTTAAATAATTTACTTTTAGAAGATGAAATTTTTGCACAAAAATATGCTTCAAAAGTTTGGAGTTTATAAAATGATATTAAATTTTGATTTTTTTTTGTAGAAAATATCGTATGAAAACTATAATTTTAAAAATAAAGCTGCAAATTTTTTTAATATTCTTAGTGTTAAACCTTGCAGCTCAGAATTTTACACGCGAAAATGCGAGTCCATTTGTATTAAATTTTACTACAAAACAGTATCAATCGCATGAGCAAAATTATGATGTTCTTCAAGCTAAAAACGGCAAAATGTATTTTGCAAATTTTGCCGGAATTTTAGAATTTGATGGTACAAAATGGACAAAAATAGCCATGAATAGCGGAATGCGTGTATTGTCGCTGGCAAAAAACGAGCATGGTGTCATTTTTGCCGGAGGATTATCCGATTTTGGCTTTTTACAACACGATAAATTTGGAAATCTATCTTTTGTTTCACTTGCTGATTCTCTTAAAAATCAAGATGTTGGGCGTATTTTTAAAGTCGTTTGTATAAAAAATACCCAGTATTTTATTGAAGAAGATAAAATGTTTATTTATGAAAATAAAAAACTTTCGATTTTCAAATTCAAATCAAAAATTCGTTCGGCTTTTGGAATAAAAGATGTTTTGTATTTATTTTCGGAAGATAATGAATTTCCGCAGAATGACGGATTGGCTATTTTTAAAAATAAAAAAGTGGCTAAAATTCCGGTAAATTTTGAGGAAAAACTTTACGATGTTGTGGATATGATAGAGCTTACTTCGGATAGTAGTATTGCTGTAATTACCTCAAAACAAGGATTTTATGTTTTGAAAGATAATTCTTTGACTCCTATGCAAATATTACTTAGCGATTATTTAAAAACGCATGGAGTTTCAAGCGTTGTAAAGGCATCTGAAAATTTTTATGCTTTGGGAACACTTTCTGGGGGAATGGTGATTGTAAACAATTCAGGTGTTGTAGTTCAAATAATTGATAAAACCTCTGATTTGCAAAGTGAAACGGTTAATAAAGTTTTTTTAGATGCCAAAAATTCAATTTGGTTAGCTACAAGTGATGGTATTTCAAAGGTAGAAATAAATTTTCCCATACAGTTTTTTAATAATATTACTTCGGGTTTAGAAGGTGAAGTTGTTGATATTCAAGAGTTTAATAATTTAATTTTTATTGCTACTACCAATGGATTGTTTCATTTGCAAAACGATAAATTTCAAAAAAATTCAGATATTAAATATGCTTGTACAGATTTATTAGTAGCTAATAATCAGATGTTTATATCATGTTCAAATGGAATTTACGTATTAAATAGCAACAATAAATTAAATAAAACATCAATAAACGAATTTACTTTTTCACTTTTGCAATCAAAAATAAATTCAAACTGGATATATTCTGCTCATACTCAGGCGTGTAATATTATTGATATTTCAAAACCAGAGATAAAAATTGTTCAGCAAATCAATAATTTACTGGGCGATGTTAATAAAATGGCGGAGTATGGTTCTCATTTAATTTTTGAAATTTTACCCAATCGAATAATTACTTATGATATTGAAAAACAGCGAATTGAAACAATTCAAACCAACGAAGATGTTATTACATTTCACTTAAACAATTTTCAAGAAGATGTTTTCTTTTCAAGTGAAAAAGGTTTATTTTCAATCGATTGGAAAAATATGCGTTTAGAAAATTATAATTTAATGAAAAGCGATACTACTTCGTATCAGCAATGGATAGGGAATTTTATACAAATGTCTGAAAATGAGTTTTTTATAACAAATGGTGAACTACGCAATTCTTATATTTTTACTTTCGATGCCGAAAAACAAAAACAAAACAGACATACTTATCATACTGTATTCAAGCCCATTACAGATTTTCAAGTTAATACTTTTTTCAAAGATGTTTCAACAAATAAATTATGGTTGGGTGGAAAAGAAGGTATCGTTTTAGTAAACAATACTTTACCCTATAATTATTCAAATCAATTTAAAACGCTCATTACAAAATTTTCGAGTATTCTTGCAGATACTTTTTTTCAAATTGAAAATAAAAAAGGCGAAGTTCTTAAATTGAATTACGATTTTAATTCCCTTCATTTTGAGTACACTTTGCCCGTGTTTCCTGCCAAAGGACAAATTTTATACCGATATTATTTGCAGGGTTTTGACAAAGATACATCTGATTGGAGTTCTACGGCAATGAAAGATTATACCAATTTACCCGATGGAAATTATGTTTTTGTAGTAGAAGCCAAAAATGAATTTGGCTTAAATGCCGAAAAAGCAACTCTAAGTTTTAAAATTTTGACTCCTATTTTCAGACGTTGGTGGGCAATTTTAATATATATTTTGGTATTTATTATTACCATAAAACTTTTATTTGACTGGCGAATGCGTGCTTCTGCAAAAGAGAAAGAGGCTTTGGAAGAAATTGTTCGGGAGAGAACTTATGAAATTAATGAAAGCAAGAAACATATTGAGGAACAGCGTGATATAGCTTATAAACATCGAAAACATATTCTTGATAGTATTAGTTATGCTCAAAAAATTCAGGAAGCCGTTTTACCTTCCGACGAATATGTTCATTCTATTTTATACGACCATTTTATTATGTATAAGCCCCGCGATATTGTAAGTGGCGATTTTTATTGGGTGAAAAAGATTGATAATCAAGTAGTTGTAGTTGCTGCCGATTGTACTGGACATGGTGTACCCGGAGCCTTTATGAGTTTGTTGGGAAGTGCTTTTTTAAATGAAATAGTGAATGAGCAAAATATAAAAAATTCCGGTTTTATTTTAGACAAGTTACGTGAAAAAGTTAAAACTTCGCTGCACCAAGAAGGAAAATCGGGAGAACAGAAAGATGGCATGGATATAGCTTTGACTATCATTGATTTTGAAAACTTAGAAGTCTTATTTTCAGGAGCTTATAATCCACTTTACATCATTCGACCCGTTGAAACAAAAGACGAGCACGCTTATGAATTTTTCCAATTAAAAGCCGACAGGCAGCCAATTGGAATTTACATGAAAGAAATTCCTTTTTCTACACAAACTTTTAAAATTCAACGCGGTGATACATTGTACTCATTTTCAGATGGTTATGTTGACCAATTTGGAGGAGAAATCGGTGATAAATTTAAGGCAAAACAATTTAAAGAGTTGCTTTTATCCATTCAAGACAAGTCTATGAAGGAACAGAAGGAAATTTTAGAGAGAGCCTATATTAAATGGAAACGCGATTTAGAACAAATTGACGATGTTTTGGTTTTTGGAATAAAAATTTGAAATAAAAGTTATTTATTGAATGTGTATTTAGCGAATTAAATTTTGTATTTGTTCTATTTTTTCTTTTTTGTTAAAAAACAAATACAAAATTTAATTCTTTTTTTTTACCGTTTTATTTTTTATTTTACCTGAGTAGGCTATCGTTGCGTTTGAGTCATATTTTCCGGAACCGCAATAATGTAATCGGCTCTGTTCTTGTTATTTTCATCTAATTCTTGAATATTTTTTTGGTAAACCGTGCTAATGGTTTTTATGTTGAGTTCGGGTTTTAATTTTTTCAACCACCAAACAATTCCTTCGTAATTATCGGAGTGGTAAGCACCGTCAAAATGGAAAAAAAGTTTGCCTTTTTGCCAGTTTTTTAAAATGAAATGTGCCATTGTAGCATCTTTAGCAGCTTGCGCTTTTGGAAAATTTTCGTTTACATGTCCGCCCATGCCTGCCATGTTCAACATTTCGGCGTAGCATTTTACATCTTTATCGTAGAGTCGTTCTAAGTCTGGGCTTATCAGTGCTTTAGCTTCGGGGCTGAGTTCTTTAAGTCCTTCAAAACCTTTTTTATGCACAATTGAAGCATATCGGCGAGGAATGTTTGTTGCAATGTATTTCAATTGATTGGCTTTTGCAAAATCTAAAACCGGCTTGTAATCGGTTTTGTAGTTGTTCCAAAGTTTGGCTTCGGCTTCAAATTTTTTGTCGTCGTAGAAATCTGCAAGATATTCATTTACAAGTAATTGATTATCTGATTCAAACATCTCAGCACCTAAAATCAAGTCTTGTTTTTTTAATTCAAAAAAATCTTGAGTGATTTCAAGTTGTAACCAATGGGCAATGGGGTCTGTGTGTAATTCGCCAAAAAAAACAACATCTGCTTTGGATAAATCTTCTATCATTTTATCGTATTCAGCTTGTTTTCCTTTATAATTGTATAATAAATAAGCTGGATTGTCGCTTTTAAAAGAAAAGCTTACGATAGCTAAAATTGTGATTAAGAGATATTTTTGTTTCATTTTTATTTTTTTATTGAGATAAAAAATTTAGATTATTTTTATTAAACTTTAAAAAACATTTTTTGTAAATATAATAGATAAAAATGAAAATAAAAAAACGTATTTATTAATTTCTAAGTTTTTTTGTAAAAAAAATAAAAATAATTTATATTTTTTTATAAAAAAATTATTTTTTGATTGTAAATAATGCTAAAATAGTAAAAATTTCCAATCGTCCTAAAAGCATATTAATTGAGAGTAAATATTTGGCTAAATCGGGAAGGTTGGCAAAATTTCCGAGTGAACTTACGCCACCAAAGCCCGGTCCTACATTGCCTATAGTGGTGATAGATGCCGAAAATGCAGTCATTCCGTCAATGTCCATGAAAGTTAAAAGTGTAGAAGATATAAAAAAAATGACGATATATAAAGCAATAAAAACAATGGTTTGTTCTTCAAGTTTTTCGTCTATTTTTTTTCCGTTAATCTTGGTTGAAAATATGCCAAAAGGGTGTTTTAATACTTTCATTTGTTTAGCTAATGACCTGAAAAATATGTATATACGGTCAAATTTTAATCCACCCGAAGTTGAACCTGCCATGGCACATTGAATGGTAAAATAAATTAAAACCATTTGTGTAAAAATTGGCCAATTGGCTGTATCAATGGTTGCAAAACCCGTAGTTGTACCTACTGAAATGACCTGAAACGAAGCATATCGCACTGATTCCCACCAATTAAAATAACCGGAATAATATAATTTTAATGAAACCAACACAATTCCGATTAACAAAACTAAAATAAAAGTTCGAACCAAAGGCGAACGGAAAATATTTTCTCTGCTTCCGGTAAATGTTCCGTAAAGTAAGCCAAAGTGAATACCACTTAAAACCATGAAAATCATTATAATAACTTCAATATTTAAGCTTTTGTACGCAGCAATGCTCAGATTTTTAGTAGAAAAACCACCGGTAGCAATGGTAGCGAAAGAATGGTTGATGGCGTCGAAAAAATTCATGCCAAAGACCATTAGTAAAGTAGTTTGCGCAACGGTTAAACTCAAATAGACAATTGCCAAAATTTGTGCTATTTTTTTAGTTTTTACCCGAAAATTTAATTTCGATAAACTTGAAATTTCGGTATTATAAATACTTATTCTATTTCCGCGTGCTTGCGGCAAAATAAGCAATACAAACAAAATGATTCCAATTCCACCTATCCAATGGGTTGATGAACGCCAAAACAAAAGACCTTTGGGAAGGGCTTCGATATTGTTCAAAATAGTGGAACCTGTTGTAGTAAAGCCCGATACACTTTCAAACCACGCATTGGCTATGGTAAATTCTCCTCCCCACATAATGTAGGGTAAAATGCCTATCAAACAAGTAGTTATCCAGCCAAAAACAACAATTATCAAACCTTCTTCATACGATAAATTTTCGGTTCGTTCTACAAAAATAAGCGGAAAAATTCCAAAAATTCCGCATAAAAAAGAGCTAAAAAGCAATGGAAGGACGGACGATTCTTTTAAAAAAAATGAAATTAAAAATGAGATAAATAAAAAAATTCCATTAAATAAAAAAACATAGCCTATATGTTTTATTATAATTTGCTTTTTCATAAGTTGCTGATTTTATGATGTTTGCTTAATTCTATTCAAAAGTTTATTTATATTTTTTTCTAACATTTTAATTTCATCGTTTGAATTAATTCTCACATCTAATTGATATTCACCATCTTGCAATTGCAAAATTGCATTATTTAATTGAGAAATGGGGCGTACAAAATAGCGGGTAATGAAAAAATTGAGCAAAAGTGAAAAAATCAAAGCCGCTAAAATGGAAACAATCCCGTGCATAATGGCGCGTTTCGATTTTTCTTTTAGCTCGGAAGCCTCTTTGTACATACTTTTTTGGTTTAAATTCATTATTTCGGTAACGGCATTTTTGGTATTTGCAAAAAGTTTATGGCTTTCATTTTTATACCAAAGTAAATTTCCTTGTTTGTCTGTTTCTGCAATCGGGCGTTGCCAATTTTCCTTAAATTGGGTATAATTTTCTTTAATTTTGTTAATATATTTATCCTCATTTTCTTCCGTTAAATTATTTTCGGCTATTTTTAAAGCTTCCATGAAACTGCTGTCTGCGGCTTGAATAATTGTTGTGCCTTCTTGCCATTCGCCCAGCATTAAAAGCAAAATTCCGCTGTCTTCTCTTTCTAAAGCTTCCAACATGCTTTTTGATGCTTCAATTGATTTGTAATTGTCTTGTATTAAGCTCTCTACAGAATTTGTGAGCCACCGAAATTCGATGATAGAAATAGCTCCGGCTACGGCAAGCATTAATGTTAATAACATAAAACTTGCAAAAATTTTTAATTTTAAAGTTTTTTTCATTTTTGTAAAAAAATAAAAATCAGATAATTATGTAATTTTAAAAGACTTTTTAAGATTCGAGATTGAATCTGCTTTTTACTTGGAAAAAGGGAGGAAAAAGAGTTGCAAAAATAGATATTTTTTTTAAAACTGAAAATCTTTTTTCACTAAAATAAAAAAAGAGACAAAAAGCCTCTTTTTTTATTCATAAAAAATTATTTTAAACACTTCAAAGATATATTTATTTATTGATAACTTTGGGTATGAATATTTTTAACCGCTCTGCCGGAAGGGTCAATAATTTCTTTGAGCGACTTGTCCCATTCAAACACAATTGGCGTGCTGCAAGCCACAGATGCCTGAAAAGCAACGCATTTAGCGGCATCGTCTTTCGGAAAAAGCTCCGAAAAAATAGACCGATATAAATACTCTTCTTTGGTTTGAGGAGTATTTATCGGGAAACGATATTTTGCCGTATCTAACTGATGTTGAGTAACTTCCTGTTCTGCTTTGGCTTTTAAACCATCAATCCAGGAGTAGCCTACGCCATCAGAGAATTGCTCTTTTTGCCGCCAAACCACACTTTCGGGTAAATAATCTTCAAAGGCTTTGCGCAAAATGTATTTTTCAATTTTGTATTTACTTGGTAATTTATCTTCAGGATTGATATTCATGGCAATATCTAAAAATTCCAAATCTAAAAACGGAACGCGACTTTCTACGCCCCAAGCCGCCATTGATTTATTGCTTCGCAAGCAATCGTATTTATAAAGTTGTCCGATTTTTCGCACCGTTTCATTGTGTAACTCTTTGGCATTCGGAGCTTTATGAAAATATAAATACCCTCCAAACATTTCGTCGGCACCTTCACCACTCAAAACCATTTTTATTCCCATCGATTTGATTACACGCGCCATCAAATACATGGGCGTACTGGCGCGAATGGTTGTAACATCGTAACTTTCAAGATGATAGATAACATCGCGCAAGGCATCAAAACCTTCTTGAACGGTAAAATTAATTTCGTGATGCACCGTTCCAATGTGTTCGGCAACTTTGCGAGCAGCCACTAAGTCGGGCGAATCTTTCAATCCAATGGCAAAACTGTGCAACTGAGGCCACCAAGCCTCTTTCGTGTCGTTCGATTCGATGCGTTTTGCCGCAAATTTTTTGGCAATAGCCGAAATAACCGATGAATCCAAACCACCCGAAAGCAATACGCCATAAGGCACATCAGACATCAACTGACGGTGAACGGCTGATTCTAAACCCGCTTTAAGAGCTTGAATATCAGTTTCTTTTATGTCAAGAGTTTCAAAATTTGTCCAAGCTTTTTTATAATACGGTTCAATTTTTCCGGTTTTGCTGTACCAAAAATGTCCGGGAGGAAAATCCTCTATTTGATTGCAATATTTTACCAAAGCTTTCATTTCCGAAGCTACATACAAAATACCGTTATCATCTCTGCCGTAATAAAGAGGAATAATTCCAATTGGGTCACGTGCAATTAGGTATGAATCAGTATTTTGGTCGTATAATGCAAATGCAAAAATGCCGTTCAATTCGTTAAAAAAATCTGTTCCTTTTTGTAAGTAAAGCGGTATTATTACTTCGCAATCGGAGTTGGTTGTAAAATGATAATCAAGGCGATTTCTTATTTCTACGTGATTGTAAATTTCGCCGTTTACAGCCAGAACAATCTGTTTATCAGTTGAATAAAGTGGCTGCGCTCCATTTACAACATCTACAATCGACAGCCGTTCGTGAGCCAAAATAGCTTTTTCTGACGAAAAAATTCCCGACCAATCCGGACCTCTGTGTCGCATGCGGCGCGACATGTCAAGAGCTTGCTCTCTGAGCAAACTCACATCGTTTTTGCTTTCAAAAACTCCTAAAATTGAACACATTTATTTGAATTTTAATTAATAATTTTTCTTTTGAAAAAAAGTTGCATTCTGATTTAATTTTTGTGCTAAAAAAGAATATTTATTCAATATACACAAATTTTATTTCAATTTTTTATAAAAAAAAAGAAAAATGTTTTGATTTGTAAGTAAAATGAGTGTTTTACTTATTAATTTTCAATAAATTGTTGTTTTTTGTGAAAATTTATATTTAATGAAAATTTAATATATAAATTTGAAAAACCACAAAAAAAGACGAAAACTCCTTACGGTTCGTCTTTTTTTTAATAGATGTTTTTTTGCATTAAAACATTTAAAAATATAATTAAATAATTGAATTTCAAATATTTAATTATTACACATTTGTTATTTTTTTGCGTTAAGACAAAAGAGAGTTTTTTTTTTATTATTGAATAAAAATTACCTATTTATTTTAATAATTAATTTTCCAAAATAAGCTCTTCCCGGATATAAAGGCACACCATTTATAGCATTTACAGATATTTCTGGAAAATAAATTTTTTTATCTAATAAATTACTTACGTAAAATTCGGTCGTAAAAGAAGTTGAACCTTTTATTTTGAAAATGGAATTTAATTTTAAGCTCAAATTTGCCGAAAGTAAATGAAAATCAGTCGGTTTTATATTAAGTTCAGGAATTTGAGCCGTTGCCGGCAAAAGTTCGTTCGATTGGGTCGGTTCGCCAAAATAACTGTCGAAAACACCAAAAACGACACGCGGGCAATTATAAAAAACGCCAATTTTAGCCATTACATTAGGTACATAAGTAGCATTTTTCTGCTCAAGGCTATTTTTATTTTCCTGGTAAGTAGCCGATGTGAAAAAAGAAATTCGCTGAATTAAATTTAATTTGCTTTCAAATTCTAAGCCCCAAAAATTATGCTCAAGCAAATTTAAAAATTCGCCTTTTCCAGTTACCGGATTTCTTTTTTTAGTTATAATATCCGTCATTTCCGAATTATAATAAGTAAGGGAAACTTGAAAATTTGTATTTTGGTAAAATGCTTGGGTCTCAATGGTGTTTATTTTTTCGGGTAACAAATCCGGATTTCCTACAACATTGTCGCGCAAAAAACGAGTTTCTGTAGGATAAGGATTTCTAAAAGCATTGCTATACAGTATTTTAGCTCCTATATGTTTCGTAAAATTCGACACCAAACCTACGCGCGGGGAAAGATGCTGCGTGGTATTGCCAATATTATTGAGTTGAAAGCCGCCTATAATTTTTAAGAATGAAAAAGCATCGTAAGTGAATTGCGCATAAATATTTGATTGAAAGCTTGTTCCTGAAGAAAAATCGCTCCCAGTCCAGTCGCTAAAATCGTTCACAGATGCAGCTATCAGATGAATTTTTTCTGTTGGATTGAATTTTAAAATCAATTCCAAAAGCAAGGAATAACTTTTTGCGTTCTCTGGATTCCACTCAAATCCATTGTAAGTTAAATTTGATTCTAATTCTAATTTTTCGGTAAAATGTGCTTGATGTGTTAAATTTCCAAATAATCTATTCATCGATTCAATTTCTCCGGCATTTTTCCATAAAATTTTATTTCCTATATAAAAAGGTACAAAATTGAGATATAGAAAATCGGCTTTGAAATTCTTATATTCGGCATTGAGAAATAAACTTTCGCCATCTTTTTCATAATTTGCACTGCCCAAAGTCTTACTGGCATCATAATATTGATAAAATTCACCTTTATCGCGTGATATTTCTGCTGCAAAATTCAATTTTAGGTAGTTTTTGCTATAAATTCCGCATATTTGGTCTTTGATAGTTTCAAAACTTCCGGTTGTAAAGCAATTTTTTGCAGCTAAACCATCATTTTCAATCAATTTAGTTACAATATTAAGTACACCTGAAAAAGCGTTCGAGCCATAAAGAGCCGAACCCGGACCTCGAATAATTTCGATGCGGTCAATCATTCCGATAGGAAATGAGTTGTAAATCACGTTATTAAAACCGCCAGAGCTGGCATCGCGCAAGGGGCGACCGTTGAGCAGTATAAGTATATGATTATCAAACACTCCGTTGTGTTGTGCTCTCATCGACGCCACATTGAAAGGCAACATTCCGCCTTGCAAGTGATACATACTTGTAATTCTATTGAGCAATTCTCCTAAGTTTAAAGCACCAAAATTTTCAATTTCTTTATTTGTAAGAACCGAAATGATGCCAGCGGCATCGTTAATTTTTTCATGTTCCTTAGAGGCTACACTCACTTCCATAGAAAGCAATTCTTCTAATGATAAGTCATAAATATCAGTTTGAGAGTAAGTTATGGAATTATAAAATAGACAAATAACAATAAAAGCTAATTTTTTCATCTTTTTTTTATTAAGTAAATTTTATTTTAAAAAAAATAATCAGAAATGACTGATTAATTTGCAAAACAATTAATTAACTGCAATTTAATATTTTTTTTTTCTTTTTCAAAATTTTATATAAAATTTTTTTTTTATTTAAAAAATATGTATTTTTGTGGTCAGACCTCAAACCAATTTTTAGAAAAATGGAACAATTTGAAAAATTTATTAAACCGGCACAATTTGCTGAAAAAGAAATTGTTAAGTCAATTTTGTCTGGAAAATTCAAAGTTGGTAATTCTTTACCACCCGAACGCGAATTGGCACAATTACTGGGGATTACGCGACCTACTTTGCGCGAAGTATTGCAACGACTTTCACGAGATGGTTGGATTAGTATTAAACATGGAAGACCGACATTAATTAATGATTATCAAGAAGTTGGAGGTTTAGGTGTGCTTAAAACCTTAGTTCAATTCAGTGAATTTACATCGCAAAAATTGGTTTTGGATTGGCTCGAATTTAGAAGTTTAATTTTACCGCATTTGGCACAAAAAGCGATAACTAAAAATGCCGAAAAAATTTTGCCGTTTTTAGAAAATATTCCAGCATTGCTTTCAGAAGCTAAAATTTGGGCACTTTTCGATTGGAACTTGCAAGTTTTGTTAATTAAAGAAAGTCAAAATACTGTGGCTCTGATGCTTTACAACGATTTATCTGAAATTTATTACGAGCAGGCTCAAAAATATTTTTTTGCAGATGCAACAAAAAAAATATCAAATGATTTTTATAAAAATTTAAAAGAATTAATACTTACAAATCCAACAAAAATTGACGACTTGGTTACTAAAGTTATGCAGTCAAGTAAGCAAAGTTGGGAAGACATTTTTAATGTAAATAGTTGAATAACAGACTTTTAATAAAATAAAAATGGAAAGATTTATTGAAAATTATACCGGAAAAGAATTTGATTTGTTAGTCATTGGAGGTGGAATAACCGGAGTATCAGTTGCTTACGAAGCAGCCTCACGCGGTTTGTCGGTGGCATTGATAGAAAAAAATGACTTTGCAAGTGCCACATCATCAGCTACTTCGCGCATGATTCACGGCGGTTTGCGTTATTTATCAATATTTGAATTTCGTTTAGTTCGCGAATCATTGCGTGAAAGGCGCATTTTATCGGATATTGCGCCCAATTTTATACACCCATTACCTTTTATTTTTTCAATGTATAAAAAAAATAAGATTACACCTTTAGTAATGAAAATCGGAATGATGTTGTATGAACTATTTTCGTTTGACAAAAATTGGGTTCGCGATAAAAGTAAAAAAATACCACATTTTCAAACAATTAGTGCTAAGAAATTAAAAGAATTAATTCCGATAGCTCCTGAAAGTGAATTACTTGGCGGGCAATTGTATTATGATTGTTCGAGTCACTCGCCCGAGCGTTTTACATTGGCTTTTGCCAAATCGGCTGTAAAATGTGGTGCTTCAGTGGCAAATTATACTGAAATGCTCGATTTCTTGATAGAACAAAATGGTCTGTTAAAAAAAGTTAAAGGAGTTTTGGCATTGGATAAACTTTCGGGCGAAAAAAAGCAAATTCATGCAAAATTAGTAATTAATTGTTCCGGTCCTTGGGCTGATATTTTATTGGATAAAGTAAAGAAAAATACAGAAAATCAAGAACTTAGACGCTCAGAAGGCATTCACATTGTTACCAAAAAATTGAATGAAACTTATGTTTTTTCAGGCTCAACAGCAAAGGGAAAACACTTTTTTTTAGTTCCTTACCGAAATAAAACTTTAATAGGCACTACGGACAAGGAATATATCGGAAAACCAGATGATTACAAAGTTACAAAAAAGGCTATTTTAGAATTATTGGAAGATGTTAATCAGGCGTTAGAACAGCCACAACTTATTAAATATGAAGATATTAGTTATGTTTATGGCGGTTTACGCCCTTTGGTAGAAGACCAGACGGAAGATGTTTACAATTCGTCTCGAAAATACGAAATTACGGGCGAGAAAAAAAATGGAATAGCCGGTTTGTTGACTGTTGAAGGTGGAAAATTTACAACAAGCCGGATGCTTGCGCAAAAAGCTGTAGATAAGATATTTAGAATTCTAAAATATCCAAAACAAAAATCCATTTCAGAAAAAAAATATTTGCATAGTTCTGAAATTGAAGATTTTGAAGATTTTTTTCTGAAGAACACGCAAAAATATCCTTTCATGACTTCTCAGCAAGCATTGTACTTGAGCAAAAGCTATGGTAATGAGATAGATAGCATAATAGATTTGGGAAAAGAAAATGAAGAATGGTTAAAACCACTTAATTCAGATGGCGAAAATTTGGCACAGGTAGTTTTTGCAATACGTAATGAGATGGCTAAATCATTGACAGATATTGTTTTAAGACGTACTGGAATAGCGCTATTAGGCAATCCGGGAAAAGAAATTATTGAAAAAATAGCTCAAATTGCTGCAAAAGAATTATCTTGGTCGGTTGAAAAAACAGTTTCGGAAATTGAAAAATTAGAGCAGATTTTAGCTATTCCACAATAAAATTAATTGATAATTTTTATTAAAAAAAACATGGTAAAAAATGAAAGATTTGAGCCTCGTTGGATAAATGAAGCTCCTCAAGAAAAAAGTTTTCGTTCCATTTTTAAATACGGTGCGCCAAATGGCTTTAAACACCCTAATTTTAGGCTTTTTCAGGAGATTAAAGCTACTTTTGACTTATCAGATTCCGATTTTGAACAATATACATCAACGGGAAATGAAGTAGTTGATTTTCAATTAAAAAGTAAATTAACGGAATATCAGATAAAAAAGTTTAGTGAAATTTCAGGTAACGAAAATATTTCAGCAGATGAATATGAGAGATTGAAGTTTTCAACCGGTAAAACAGTAGAAGAAGCCATCAAATTGCGTACTAAACAGGTAGAACAGATAACTGATTTGGTTATTCACCCAAGAAATAAAGAAGAAATTAAGCAAATTGTTGATTTTTGCAATGTAGAAAAGCTACCTATTTATATTTTTGGTGGAGGTTCTTCAGTAAATTTAGGCTTTTTGCCAGAAAAAGGCGGAGTAACATTGGTTTTATCCACTCATTTGAATAAAATAATTCAATTAAATGAAAAAAATCAAACAGTTATAGTTGAAGCGGGTATGTTTGGACCGGCATTTGAAGAGGCTTTAAATAATGCCAAAAAACTTTTTAAAACAAAGCACAATTTTACATGTGGTCATTTTCCACAATCCTTTGAATATTCGTCAGTTGGCGGTTGGTTTGTAACGCTTGGTTCTGGGCAGCAGTCATCGTACTATGGCGATGCCGGCGACTTGGTTTTGGGTGTGGAAATGATAACTCCACAAGGCACTATTGTAACCAAAAATTATGCTGCAACAGCCACCGGTCCAAAGGTTTTAGATATAATTAAAGGCAGCGAAGGTGTTTTTGGAATTGTTGTAGAATTGACTTGGAAAATTTTTAGATATAAGCTCGAAAATAGGAAATATTTTAGCTTTATTTTTCCAACTTGGGAGGCAGCCGTAGAGGCGAGTCGCGAAATTTCGCAAGGAGAATTTGGTATGCCGGCTGTTTTTAGAATTTCAGACCCTGAAGAAACTCATATTGGTTTAAAACTTTATGGCATAGAAGATACAATTTTTGATAAATTAATGATATTTCGAGGCTATAAACCAATGCAGAGATGTTTGTTTTTAGCTTCTGCCGATGGCGAAAAACTTTTTACTAAAAATATAAAAAATCAGGTAAAACGAATTTGTAAAAAACATGGTGCAATGTCATTAACGGCTTTTCCGGTAAAAAAGTGGGAACCCGGTCGATATCGCGACCCGTATATGCGCGAGGATTTAATGGATTTCGGTATTATTATTGATACATTGGAAACTTCGGTTTATTGGGATAATTTGCATGAAGTACACGAAAAATGTAGAAATTATGTAAAATCACGTCCCAAAACAATTTGCATGACTCATGCCTCGCATTTTTATATGCAAGGAACAAATTTGTATTTTATTTTCATTATAAAAGAAAATGATTTAAAAAGTTATTTGGCATTTCAAGAAGGCTTGATTGACACGATTGAAAAAAGTGGCGGTTCGCTATCGCACCATCACGGAGTTGGTCGAATGATTGCTCGATTGATGCCAAAACATTTGGGCGAAAGCCAAATGAATGTGTTAAAAGCTTTGAAAAAGCATTTTGACCCAAATAATATTATGAATGCCGGTAAGCAATTAGGTTTAGATGTAAGTTATAAATAAATATAATATTTTTTAGCATGATATTATCCATTGATTGTGGCACGCAAAGTACCAGAGCTATTTTGTTTAGTGAAAAAGGGGAAGTAATTGATAAAGAGCAAGTTTTTTATGAACCCTACCAAAGCCCAAAAGCAGGGTGGGCAGAGCAACATGCTGATATTTACTGGAATAGCCTTTGTAAGGCAAGTGTTGAATTGGAAAAGCGTAACTCTCAAGTTTTTAAGCACATAAAGGGTGTTGGCGTTACTACTTTGCGCAGTACAATGGTAAATGTTGATGAAAATGGAACCGTTTTACGTCCATCGCTTTTGTGGCTCGACCAACGTACAGCTAAAAATGTTTACAAGCCAAATTTTTTTATCGATTTGATTTTCAAAGCAATTGGAGTAAAGACAACTTTAAAAAAAATGGAACGTAAAGGACAATGCAATTGGATAAGACAAAATGAACCGCTACTATGGAAAAAAACTTATAAATATTTACAAATTTCGGGTTTTTTGAACTATAAATTAACCGGTGTTTTTTCAGATTCGATTGCTTCGCAAATCGGATACATTCCTTTTGATTATAAAAAACAAGATTGGTCTAATCCAAAAGATATTTTTGAGTTAAGTGGAAAATTGTATCCGATTGAAAAAGAGAAGCTTCCAAACCTTGTAAAACCCGGAGGACTAATAGGCAAAATTTCTGAAAAAGCATTTGAACAAACTGCCATTCCGGTCGGAACGCCCGTAATTGCATGTGGCTCGGATAAAGGCTGCGAAACGCTGGGTATGGGTGTAACTAATTGTAAAACAGCAAGTTTAAGTTTTGGCACGACTGCTACCGTGCAAACCACAGTGGCAAAATATTTAGAACCCATTCGTTTTTTTCCGGCATATCCTTCGTTAATGGCTAATCATTGGAATCCAGAAATTGAGATTTATCGGGGCTTTTGGATGATAAGTTGGTTTAAAAACGAGTTTGCTTTCAAGGAAGTTCAAAAAGCGTCCGAATTAAATATTCCAGCGGAAGTAGTTATGAATGAATTACTTAATAAATCACCTGCTGGAGCAATGGGGTTAATCGTGCAACCTTACTGGTCGCCGGGTTTGGGCGAAAAAAATGCCAAAGGTGCAATGATTGGTTTTGGCGATGTGCATAAAAAGGAACATGTTTATAGAGCTGTAATTGAAGGACTTGCGTATGGTTTGCTTGATGGAATGCACCGATTACAAAAGCGAGGAGGCTTTAAATTTAGCCAAATTGCTGTTTCGGGAGGAGCGTCGCAAAGTGATGAAATTTGCCAAATTACAGCCGATGTTTTTAATATGCCACTTTTGCGAGGAAAAACTTATGAAACTTCAGGTTTAGGAGCTGCAATTATTACCGCTTATGGAGTAGGTATTTATTCAACTCTAAATGAAGCGGTTACAAAAATGGTTGCTTTTGAAAAAACTTTTTTGCCAAACAAAGAAAATGCCTTAATTTATAAGGATTTATATAAAAAAGTATATTTAAAAATGTATAAAAAACTGGAATCGCTTTATAAAAATATAAGGGAAATAACAAAATATCCGGAAAACTAATGAACGCTAAATTTCTGGTATATAATTAATTACAAATTAAAATATACCGGAAATTTTAATTCGATAAAGACTACAATCTATGCGAACCATCGCAATAAGGCGGAGTTTTTGTTTTTTTGCATTGGCAAAGATAGGCTTTCCCATCATTTTCGGCAGTGAAATGGAGCGATTTTAAATCGGTTTTGCCTTTATGACTTGCATCGCAAAAGGGCTGATTTTTTGAAAAATCGCATGTACACCATTTGTACGTTTGCCCCTTAACTAATTCAACAACAGCGGGTTTGTTTATATTTGTTTTTTCTTCCATAGCTATATTATTTAAAAATTTATCGTTCTACAAAAATAATATTTTTTTTCAAAAGAAATATTTATTTTTCACTCTAATTTTTA
This sequence comes from Paludibacter propionicigenes, assembly GCA_020721325.1. GTDB lineage: Bacteria > Bacteroidota > Bacteroidia > Bacteroidales > JAIFNL01 > JAIFNL01. The sequence goes on along the minus strand of DYNA01000002.1, from coordinate 40,660 downwards.
AATAAAAGTTCTTTTTAATGTAAATGCAAGAATGTCAATGTTTTGAAAAAATCATTTTTTTTTACACAAAATAAATGAATAAATTTAAAGTATTGAATATTAATAGAATAACTTTTTTTTATTTCACTCTTTGAAAAAAGAGTAATAGAACCTTTTTTTATTTTTTAACTTATTGTTTTCAATATTTTTTTTACCTTTGCAAACTAAAAAATAGAAAGATTAGAAAAATATTAAATTGTTCATTTTTAATTAAATAACTTCATGGTCAGTAGAAGACTTCTACGAATAAAGGGAATGCAAATATTATATTCTTATATGCAAACGCCCGAAAAATCGATACAACAGGCTGAAAAAGAGCTTTTTTTTAGTATAAATAAATCGTATGATTTATTTTTTTATAATGTAGCCTTGTTAAGTGAATTAGTAAAATTAGCAGAAGATAAAATAGAAAAAGCAAAAAATAAAAGACTTCCGTCAAATGAAGATTTGAATCCGAATCTACGCTTTGTAAATAATAAAATTATAAAGCAATTAAATGAAAACCAGCAGTTTAAAGACTATATTCAAAGAGAAAAATTATCATGGTCAAAATATGACGAAGTAGTTAAAGATGTTTTCAATAAAGTTTTGGAAAGTGATATTTATAAGCAATATATGTCTGAAAATGAGCTTAATAAATATAGCGAAGACCAAGAATTAATTATACAAATAATTGAAAATATTTTTGCTGAAAATGAGGCTCTTTTTTTATGGCTCGAAGAAACAAGTATCTTTTGGACAGATGATTTTGAATTTGTATTGAGTATGCTTATCAAAAGCATTGAAGCAATGAAAATTGGCAATACTGAAACAAAAAAAATTGTTCAATCATTTAATAATGAAGATGATATAGAGTTTGCGAAAAATTTAATTCGTAAAACTTTAATTCATAAAAAAGAATTTGAAGAGTTAATTAAAAGGCACATTACGAATTGGGATATTGAGCGTATTGCCCAAATTGACATCATTCTAATTTTGATGGCTTTAGCAGAAATTGAATTTTTCGATTCTATTCCTGTTAAAGTGAGTATGAATGAGTACATTGAGCTATCAAAATTTTACAGTACAGAAAGAAGCAGTGAGTTTATAAATGCTGTTTTAGAGAATTGTATAGACGAACTTAAAAATACCGGAAAAATTAAAAAAGTCGGTAGAGGTTTAAAAGAATAATTAGCTTATATTTTTATATGATAAAAAAAATAATTTATATAATCTTACTGGTCTCTGTATCTCTATTTACATTTTGCACAAATAATGAAGATACAGATAAAAAAAATGTAAACGAAAGCCAAGAACCCAAAGGATTTGTAAAACAATCGGGTGCTAATTCAAAATGTGTTTTTGATAAAGAGGTTTATAATCTGGGCAGTATGGTGCAAGGCGAAATAGTCAAATACACCATAACATTTAAAAACACTGGCGAAGATTTACTTATAATAACTTCAGCTACAGCCAGTTGTGGGTGTACAGTACCCAAGTGGACTAAAGAACCCATTCCCAAAGGAGGTGAGGGACAACTCGAAATAACTTTCGACAGCTCCGGAAGATATGGAAAACAAAGCAAAAGTGTGAAATTAATAACCAATTCCACCGAACGAGTTGTTGAAGTAAATTTTGTAGCAGAAGTAACTGCACCCAAGCAATAAAAAATACTAACTTAATATATTTTTAGCAAATGAAGATTAATTTATTATCCATTTTTTTGATGTCGCAACCTCAAGGACAAGAGGCTAACCCACTTATGACTTTTTTACCATTAATTTTAATTATTGTGGTATTTTATTTCTTTATGATTCGCCCACAAATTAAAAAACAAAAGGAGTTAAAAAAATTCAGAGAAGAACTTAAAAAAGGCGATAAAGTGATTACTATTGGCGGTATTTATGGTAAAATTGCCGATATTAAAGACAATATTGTAGTGCTTGATGTGGACAATGATGTTAAGTTACGAGTAGATAAAACAGCAATTAATTTAGATAATACTGGTCTTATCGGGCAGCAAAAATAATACTCGTAAACTTTAAAAATTTTTGTAAATTGTTTATATTTTAATATAAGCAATTTACTTTTTATTTTAAAATAAGTGAAAATGTGGAAAAAAAAATACGAATATTTTATCTTTTAACAGTTAAAAGAGTACGAAATTTTAAATTGCAAAAAAAGTACTTTGTTTTTTTATTTTTTTTGTTTTTATCTACTATTTTTTGGTTCTTAAATGCGTTAGCTAAGCAGTACAACAGTTTTATTGAAGTACCTTATGAATTTATTAATACATTTAATAATCAAGCACTTATACAAAATAAAACGTCAATAGGTAATTTGACAGTACAAATAAATGCACGCGGTTTTAGCATTCTCGATTTCAATACAACCATATTTAAAAATACCATAAAAATAAAATCCGATTCACGCTATGTGAATCGAATGAAAACCGATTCGGTCTCGTATTTTGTAAGAACATCAAAGCTAAAAAATCTGATTTCAGCCCACATAGGCGATAACTTTAAAATAATAGCTATTCGCCCCGATAGTCTTTTCTTTTTGTATGAAAACATACAAACAAAAAAAGTTCCGGTAAAAAGTAACATCAAATTATCACTAAAACAACAGTTTTTTCAAACTACACCCGAAAGAATTATTCCAGATAGTATTATCATTTCCGGTTCAAGGCAATTATTGGAAAAAATAGCTTTCGTACAGACAGAGGAATATGAGTTTTTTTCAATAGATAATCATTTGGATTTAACATGTGAACTGCAAGAAATTTCCGGCATTTCTTTTTCAATCCCACGAGTAAAAGTATTTGTTCCGATAGAAGAATTTACAGAAAAAACAATGCAAATTCCAATTGAAATAGTAAATTTACCTTCGCAATATGACTTGCAATTATTTCCACAAAATATTCATATTCAGTTTAATATATCAATATCCAATTATTTAAAAGTAAAGGCGGAAGATTTTAAATTTACAGTAGATTACAAAGAAATCATGGAAAATTCAAAGACTTTAAGAGTTAATTTGGAAAATACTTCAAAGTTTGCATTTAATTTAGATTTTTCTCCTCAACGAGTAGAGTATATTTTGGAAAAATAATTTTTTTATGTTAAAAATAGGTATTACAGGTGGTATAGGCAGCGGAAAATCAACTATTTGTAAAATATTTGCAGCCTTAAAAATACCGGTTTACAATGCCGATGTAGCTGCCGCAGTTATCACACACAGGTCTTCGGAAGTTAAGACTCAATTGATTTCTGCTTTTGGTGAAGATATTTATGAAGATGGCTATTTGAATAGAAAAAAATTAGCCGGTATTATTTTTCAGGATAAACGGGAACTTGAAAAAGTAAATTCTATTATTCACCCAGCAGTTAGAAATGATTATGAAAAGTGGGCAATTAGCAATCAATCAACACCTTATACTCTAAAAGAAGCCGCAATTTTATTTGAAAGTGGTGCTTATAGACAGGTGGATAAAGTTATAACTGTTTTTGCACCCATTGATTTGAGAATAAAGCGAGTTATTTTACGGGAAAACATATCAGAAACAGAAGTTTTAAAACGAATAAATAGCCAAATGCCGGAAGAAGAAAAACTTCAAAAAAGTGATTTTATTATTTACAATGATGAAACCCAATCGGTTATTTTGCAAGTGTTAAAAATTCACAATATATTGATTAATAATTTTTTATGAAATGTATTTGTTATCAGCCGATTTAATATTTCCCCATCCAAAATATGCCAACAAAGATGGATTTTTAGCTTTTGGTGGTGATTTATCGCAAGACCGTTTGCTTTTAGCCTATTCACACGGTATTTTTCCATGGCCAAATGATGAAAAAAATCCGGTATTATGGTATTCGCCCAATCCGCGACTTGTATTATTTCCCGACCAATTTAAAGTTTCTAAAAGCTTAAAAAAGACCGTTTTGCAGAAAAAATTTGAAGTAAAAATTGATACTGATTTTGATAAAATAATTGTTAAATGCGCTCAAATCAAACGAGAAGGACAAGATGGAACTTGGATTACTCCCGCTATACAAAGTGCGTATAATAATCTGTATATCAACGGTTTTGCTCATTCTATTTCAACTTATTTTGAAGGCAAATTAGTCGGTGGACTCTATGGAGTATCGTTGGGAAAAGCTTTTTTTGGGGAGTCAATGTTTCACGAAATGACCGATGCTTCAAAAGTGGCATTTTATTATTTAGTAAAACTTGTAAAACATTTTGATTTTAAGATGATTGACGCTCAAACACATACCAAACATTTGTTATCGCTTGGCGCAAAAGAAATAAATCGTAAGGTATTTTTAAAGTTATTAACTCACAGTAATAAATTTGAAACAATAAAAGGAAATTGGGCTGAATTAATACCTGAAAATTTTTTTGAATAAAAATAAAATTTTTAAAAAATTAAGTTAAAAAATTAAAAAAAACGATTAAAATGAATTTTTTTTTTTAAGATGCAATTTTTTTTTATAATTTTGCAAACTTAGAAAAGTTTAGATTTTAAAAATTAAAGAAATTTTATGGATTTAAAAGGAATATTATCAATTTCAGGACATTCCGGCTTATTTAAGTTGGTAACCCATTCAAAAAATGCGATTATTGTAGAACATTTGGAAACCAAGAAACGTATGCCGGCTTATGCTTCATCAAAAATAAGTGCTTTGGAAGACATAGCCATGTACACGACCGATGAAGAAGTTCCTTTAGCTGAAATTTTGAAAAAAATATACGAAAAACAAGGTGCTACAGAGATTACAGTGAAGCCATCAGATAAGCCTGAAATGCTTAAAAATTTTTTAGCCGATGTTTTACCCACTTATGACCGCGAAAGAGTTTATGTGTCTGATATAAAAAGACTTATAACTTGGTATAATTTGCTATTAAAATTCGATATGCTCAAATTTGACCAAGAAGAAAAAACTGAAAGCATTGAAGAAATTACTGAAAGTAAAGAAGAAATTACTGAAAGTAAAGAAGAAATTACGCAAGAATAATCCAGCGAATATTTAGTAAAGATGGATAAGTCAAAATGTTAAGCTTGTCCATTTTTATTTTTTTTTAAAGTTATGCTTGAAAAAGACCAACAAAATTTAGATTCAGATGGAGACTTAATTTATTCGGTTTCTGTGCTTGAATTTGTAGCTGTTTCCAACGAATATTGCAAATTTTTAGAAAATTCAGCCCATTTTTCATTGTCCGATTGGGTTGCAAAAGCTGTTAAAATATTGCCTTTGCTCTATTTTAAAGCCATTTCGGTTCCCGATTTTGAAAATTTAAGCGAATTTGAACCGGAAGGTTTTGTTACATTGGAGGATTGGGAATTTATTAAAGACACAATATCTCAAAAATTAGGTATTCACGATAATTTTGTAGATGTAAACAATTTACAATCAGCAACTTCCGAAACATCGAGCATGAGCATTTCAGAATGTTTAGCGGATACTTATCAAGATATAAAAGATTTTGTAAGTAGCTATCAATTAGGCATATCTGAAAGCATACATGAGGCATTGTGGGATTGTAAAGAAAATTTTAAGCAAATTTGGGGTTTTAAAATTTTAGGAACTTTAAACAATCTTCATTTCATTTTGCATAGTCCGGAAGGTCTGGAAGAAAACGAGCCAGTAGTTCAAAAATCACCAAAAACTCAAAAAAAAAATTGGGTAAATAATTTTTTTGAGACAACAGACGATTCTGAATTTTTTTAACGATAAAATTTTATTAAAACAGGTATTTTGATATTAAAAAAAACAATAACTTCACAAGAAATGAACGAATTGCCTTTAAAGTATTTTGAAGGTGAAATAGTTGTTGTTTATAATTTTAAAATCTTTAATCAAGTTATCGATGAGCTTAAAAAAGAGGCTATTTTGGGTTTTGATACCGAAACGCGTCCAAATTTTAAAAAAGGTGATACCAATAAAGTGGCATTGTTGCAACTATCGACCGAAAAAAAAGCTTACTTGTTTAAACTCAAAGAAATAGGTTTACCTACCGAAATGACCAAACTTTTGCGAAATCCTCAAATAACCAAAGTTGGCGTAGCCATTCACGACGATATAAAAGCACTTCAAAAACTGAATTATTTTCATGCCGCAGGCTTTGTGGACTTACAAAATTTTGTCAAACAATTTGGTATTGAGTGCCTTTCGCTAAAGAAACTCAGTGCCATTGTATTAAATTTTCGGATATCCAAAGCCCAGCAATTATCAAATTGGGAAAGCCAAAAATTGACATCAGAGCAGCAAATTTATGCTGCTACCGATGCATGGGTGGGTTTTAAAATTTATAACGATTTAGTAAATTACCAAAAAACTTTATTATCCGAATAAATTGGGCATCATGCCTTGTGCCAAACCACCCATTTCCGAATTATTTACATTTTCCGCTTTTTCAAGTGCTTTATTTATAGCTACTATTAGCAAATCTTCTAAACTCTCTTTGTCTGTAAGTAGCTCATTATCAATTGAAATATTGATAATTTTTTTATTAGCATTCGCCGTTACTTTAATCAGTCCATTTTCGGCTACACCTTCCACGTACACATCATTGAGGCGGTTTTTGATTACTTCCATCTGTTTTTGAGCATCTTGCATTTTGCTCATAAAATCTCCAAACATAACTTTTTTCGTATTTTAAATGATTTTTTACTCTATTTTTTTTTTGCAAATATAATTTTTTTCCAAATATCCGCAAGTTTATTGCTAATTAACCAGAGTGTTATCGTATTCAATTGTTTGCAAAATACAAAAAAAATAGTCATCAATAAGCTGTTTATTAACAAATTGATAATATAATTTGCGGATTTTAGGTATTTCTGTATTTTAAGGAATTTTTTTTTGTGTGATGACTGAAGTATTATTTTTTAGTTTGAAACGAAAATCGTATATAATAATCAATAAATTAGATTTTTACAAAATAAAAAATCAAAAAAAAGTAGTTGAAATAATTAATAATTTGAGTAATTTATTTTAAAGAAAAACATTCATTGTTTCTATATTTGAAAATTATATATATCTTAGTCGCTTTAGAATTAAAAAAAAATATTGCTGGCTTAAAAAAAGATTTTTAAAAACTAAAAAAAGATTTTTTCAAAGTTATTTAGTTAAAAGGTTGAATTTTATTTTAATAAGATTTAACTATTTTTAACAAAAAAAAAGCAATAAAAGTAAAGAATAAAAATTCAAAGGCTTTAAAATTAGTTAATTAACTAAAATTACGAATTGCAGCCTTTAAATAAAATACTGTTAAAAAATCAAATAAAGTAGGATAATTCAATAAAAAAATTATACTTTTGGCGAATAAATGAAAAAGAAAAAAAATATGATTTATAGAAGAGTTAAAATTTTAAAATAAAATAATTTAGAATGATAGCTTTTTCGTGTAAAAAATTGAAAAATAGACTATTAATATAAAATAAAAACGAACATGTCGAGAGTAATTGCCATTGCAAATCAAAAAGGAGGGGTTGGAAAAACAACCACTTCAATCAATTTGGCAGCCAGTTTAGCTGTGCTTGAAAAAAAAGTTCTTCTTATAGATGCTGACCCTCAAGCTAATGCAACATCAGGTACAGGTTTTGATTTAAAAAGTATAGAAAAAAATATTTACGATTGCTTAATTGATGGAATGCATCCAGAGGAAACGGTTTTAAAAACCAAAACCGAAGGCTTTGATTTAATACCTTCGCACATAGATTTGGTAGGTGCTGAGATAGAGATGCTTAACGTAGATGAGCGAGAAAAAATTTTAGATAAAGTTATAAGTAAAATACGCGATAGATACGATTACATTTTGATTGATTGCTCGCCGTCTTTGGGTCTTTTAACTTTAAATGCTTTGAGCGCAGCCGATTCGGTTCTTATTCCGGTGCAATGCGAATATTTTGCTCTGGAGGGTTTGGGTAAATTATTGAATACCATTAAAATGGTTCAAAATCGAATCAACACGAAACTGGACATTGAAGGTTTTGTATTAACTATGTACGATTCGCGTTTAAGGCTTGCAAATCAGGTAGTTGAAGAGGTTCAAAAGCATTTTGCCGATATGGTTTTTGAAACGATAATAGCTCGAAATACCAAGCTGGGAGAAGCTCCAAGTTTTGGCGAGCCTGTAATTTTGCACGATGCAAGTTCAAAAGGAGCAGTAAGTTACTTAAATTTGGCAAAAGAAATTCTTGAAAAACAATTAAAAAGAAATCAAGAATTGGCTCATGAAAACAAATAGTTTTTGAAATTTTTAGAAAAAAAAATATAGATGGTAAAAAAAAGCGTTTTAGGCAGAGGTCTTGGAGCTTTAATTGACGATAATAAATATGAAAAAAATCCGGAAGTGCAAGCTTTGGGATTGGTCAATGAAATAGAGCTTGGCAAGATTAAAGCCAATCCTTTCCAACCGCGTGCTAATTTTAATATCGATGCGTTAGAAGAATTAGCACAATCGGTAGCCAAATTGGGTATTATTCAGCCTATTACATTGCGAAAAATAGGCGATGAGTTTCAAATCATTTCGGGTGAAAGACGTTATAGAGCAGCGCAAATATCGGGTTTAAAAACCATTCCTGCCTATGTGCGCGAAGCCGATGACCAATCGATGTTGGAAATGGCTTTGGTAGAAAACATTCAGCGCGAAGACCTGAATGCGATTGAAATAGCTATTTCGTACCAACGCTTGATAGATGAATGTCAATTGACGCAAGAAACAATGAGTGAACGTGTTGGCAAGAGTCGCGCAAGTATTTCAAATTATTTGCGTTTATTAAAATTGCCCGTAGAAGTGCAAATAGGAGTAAGAGACAATAAAATAAGCATGGGGCATGCTCGTGCTTTGGCTGCTATTGAAGATGATGAACGGTTGTTAAAGATTTATTTTCAGATAATTAACGAAGATTTATCGGTAAGAAAAGTTGAAATATTGGCTAAGGAAGCTCTTGATACTGAAGCAGTTGAAATTCCAAATAAAAAACCGGTTTCTACTTTGCCCGATTCATATCTTGATTTTAAAAAACAATTGGCTTTGCGAGTTAAGCAAAAAATTGATTTAAAGCGCGATGCAAAAGGAAAAGGAAAATTAATTATTCCGTTTAATAACGATTCCGAATTTGAAGAATTAGTCCGACTTTTTAATAAGTTATCGGAAAATTAAAATAAAATTTAATTGAGAAAAATATTTAACCATATTGTTTTATTTTTAATACTTAGTTTTTTGAGCATCAATGCAAATGCTCAAGAAAATAGCTTGAAACCCGAAACAGAAAAAATTTCGGATACCTTGGTGGTGCATTCTCCGAAAAAAGCGGCGTTATTGTCGGCTGTTTTGCCGGGTTTGGGGCAATATTACAATAAAAAATATTGGAAAATCCCCGTTGTTTGGGGTGCAATTGCCGGAAGTATTTACGCGATTTCTTACAATCAAAAACAATATGTTTACGTTCGCGATATTTACCAACTTTACATGGCTAAAGACCAAGCTACCATTGATTTATATGGAGACGGACGAGCGGAATACATCAAAAATGTAAAAGATTCGTACAAACGTAATCGCGACCTTATGTTTTTGGTTACCATTGGTTTGCACATTTTGAATATTATCGATGCCAATGTAGATGCTCATTTTTATACCTTCGACGTAAGTCCGGATTTGAGCATAAAAGCGGAACCTTTTTTTAACAAAATAAATTTTGCAAATTCAACGGCTTTTGGTTTAAAAGTTTCGTTGAATTTTTAGTTTTATAGAAAATATAAATTTAGTACAAAAGTTGATACAAGAAACTATTGTACAGAAAATGAGATGATTATGAATAGAATTGTACTATTATTGGTTGTTATGTTGCTGTATTTTCAAAATTCAGTAATGGCACAAAAAGAAGTTAATATTTTAAATGAAAATTTGAATTTTGATGTAATACAATACGACAGTTTGTTTATTGATTACATGGAAAAATCTGAAAATAAATATTTTATTAATAGTTTTATTTCAGAAATTCATACAAAAGTATTAAAACAGTTGCAGGAAGAAAATTCAAAACAAGAAGAAATTGTTTTAACCGTTCCCGCGCCTTATGTTCCTTACACAGCCGAACATAAAGTAAGTAGAAATGCTACGGAAATTGACAGTTTGTCGCTGTTGTGGTTTACAAACATAGAGCCACAAGTGTATAATTATCAAGACAATTGGACAAGAGATTCTTCAATAATTGAATGTAGTGATTCAACTTATATTGCCCGTTTAAAAAATATTTCAACGGTAATAAATTTGTCGTACAACGAAAAAGTAAAAGAATACATTGAGCGTTACACACGCCGAAAATCGGTCATAACCGTTCAGCGTTTATTAGGAAGAGCCGAGTTTTATTTTCCAATTTTTGAACAGATTTTTGATGCTTACGGCGTTCCTTTGGAGTTAAAATATTTAGCCATCATCGAATCTGCATTAAATCCGATAGCCATGTCGCGAGCAAAAGCTGCCGGACTTTGGCAGTTTATTTATTCCACCGGCAGAGCTTACGGAATGACGATTAATGCCAATATTGATGAGCGTTTTGACCCAATAAAATCTACGCATGCAGCCGCTCGTTATTTGAGCAATTTATATCAAACTTATGGCGACTGGACTTTAGCCTTGGCGGCTTACAATTGTGGTCCGGGCAATGTGAATAGAGCAATAAAAAAATCGGGTGGGAGCAAAGATTATTGGGTAATTTCACAATTTTTACCTAAAGAAACTCAAAATTATGTTCCGGCTTACATTGGCGCAACTTATATAATGAATTATTACAAAGAGCATAAAATAGTGCCATTAGAATATGAATTTCCTTTGGCTTCCGATACTTTAATGATAACAAATAAATCGGTTTCATTTAACCAAATATCGGGTGTTTTGGGAATTTCTATCGAACAGCTTCGATTGTTGAACCCTCAATACAAAAAAGATTTAATTCCGTCAGTACAAGAAGGTTATGCACTGCGCTTGCCAATTGAACAAACGATGACTTTCTTGCAAAAAGAAAAAGAAATTTATGCTTATCAATCCGTTAACCCTTCTGAAATTCAAGTAGCAAGCACCAGTTTTAAATCCAATAAAACCAGTGAACCAAGCACGCAAAGCGAAGACGGCTATTTGTATTATACCATTAAAGAAGGCGATAGTTTTTGGGGAATTTCTCAAAAATTTAAAGATGTAAGCACTTCAGAAATATTGAAAATAAATAATTTTAATTCCGATAGCAGAATAAATCCGGGAGATAAAATTAAAATTAAACGAATTTAACGAATGAAAATTATTTTAAAAAATAGCTTTATTTTGTTGGTATTTGTACATTTTTTTATTTTTGGCTACAGCCAAAATGAAATTAATATAAATACCACGCAAGCCAATGCTTATGGTTTTGAAAATAATTTGCTGTTAAGCAATTTAGACAGTTTATTAAAATTAAGTTATGTTGAAAAAACGGTTTCAGCACGAAAAACTCCTTCAAAAAAAAATACGCCTATTTCAGATTCTTTGGTAAAAAAGAAATTTCTTAAAATGGAAAGTTTTATAAAATTAACTTACAATGAAGAAGTTAATAAATTTATAAAATTTTATACCGATTACAATCAAAGAACTAAAATAGAAGTAGCTTATGGCTTAGTGTCTCATTATGAGTTAGTTGTAGAAGATAATTTAAAAAAATACAAACTTCCTTTAGAATTGAAGTATCTGCCAATGGTTGGGTCTTCCTTTTTTCCGGCAGCCGTTTCTCACACGGGAGCTTCAGGTATTTGGCAACTTTCCTATCCGGTGGCAAAGCGTTATGGTTTGAATATTACCAGTTACACCGATGAAAGGCGCGATTTTGAAAAATCAACTTTGGCCGCCGTAAAATATTTGAAAGAAATGTTCGATATTTATCACGATTGGAATTTAGCCATTACTGCCTATTTTTGTGGCGCAGCCAACGTAAATAAAGCCATTAGCCGTGCCAATGGCGAGCGCGATGTTTGGAAAATTTATAATTTTTTACCACAATTTTCACGCGAATATTTGCCGGCATTTATTGCAAGTGTTTATATTTCACAGAATTATAAAGATTACAACATTGTACCGTTTAAAATAAAAATGCCGGAAGATATTGAAAATATTGAAGTAAAACAGAAAGTTCATTTTGGACAAATATCTGAGGTTTTGAAAATATCAATGCAAGAATTAAAGGATTTGAATCCGGAGTATAAAATGGGTATTATTCAGCCCATTAACGACAATAATATTTTACGAATTTCGTCTAAAAATATTAAAGCCTTTAAAACATTAGAAGATACCATTTATAAATACAATGCAACAGTTTATTTTCAAGCACCACAAACGGTTGTTATACCGCCTAAAGTTGTTACTTCAAGCGAAAAAAATACCGAATATTTTGAAGAAGTAGTTCCCAAAAATAAAGCAAAATTGACTTATAAAATCAAGACGGGCGACAATTTGGGATTAATAGCCCAGTGGTACAACGTAAGCATTACCGATATAAAATCTTGGAACAATTTGTATTACAAAAAAACAATTTACCCCGGACAAGAATTAGTCGTTTATGTTCCTCAATATGAAGTTTCCAAATACAAAGATATAAATTCATTATCTTTTGCAGAAAAGCAAAAGTCTTCGGGTAAAAAAGTGGTAACTTCTACGGCATCAACTGAAAAGAAAACAACTACACAAAACAATAATTCCGATATATTTAGTTCAGGGTTTGAAATAAGCAGCAGCGTAAACAATATGTCAAATTTTGTTTATTACACTGTAAAAAAAGGAGATAACCTTTGGGATATTTCGCGTAAATTTGAAGGTACAAGTGTAGAAATGATAATAAAACTTAATAAATTGCCCAAAAATTACAAATTAAATGTTGGGCAAGTTTTAAAGATTAAAGTAAAATAAATTTTGATAAAAACAAAATAAAATAAAAGGTGAAACCACATCAATCTTTAATTTTTTTAATAGCAGTTTTTTTAAGTATTGCTTTAGTAATGCTGGTGTTTCCGGTTAATGGCATTCAAATAACTAAAGAAAAAAAACTTGAAATGCCTGCTTTGGAAGATATTTTTGCAGAACCCGTTCAATATGCTGATATTCAAAGTATTATATCAGAGAAAGGCGATACGGCAGCTTTGCTTTCTTTTCAGGAAATTGTTTTTCGCAATGTATTAAAAGAATATACCAAAGATTATAAAGTAGTTTTAGAAATAGCCGATACCGTAAGCATTGAAGTAGAAAGTATTACGGCTATTCAGCGTTTGCAATTTCCCAACAATGATAAAACGGTATTAGATAAATTTTTTGCCGATTTAGAAAAACCTAAAAAAGGTGTTTTTAGAATTGTTCATTATGGCGATTCGCAACTCGAAGGAGATAGAATAACTTCGGTAATTCGTAAAAATTTGCATCAACAGTTTGGCGGTGGAGGTCCGGGACTTTTACCGGCTTTGCAGCCTTATAATTACGGAATTACTATTAAACACCAAAATTCGGGTTCATGGTATCGCTACAACACAATGGAACATTCCAATTCCATAAAAGGTCAGCGATTTGGTATTTTAGCCGGATTTTCACGCTTTTCGCCCATACGCGGAACAATTGATACAGCTTTTAACAAAGCCGATACAATCGTTTCCGGTGGTTATTCGGCTTCTATTAGCTTTAAGCGTTCCGAAAGAGCTTATGCTAACAACAATAATTTTCAGCAAGTTAAGCTTTTTTATGGTTTCAACCAAAGTCCTGTGCAGGTAAGTGTTTTTGCTAACGAGCAATTGGTTGGAACTCAAATTTTACCTCCAAACAATAAACTAATGACTGCCAAATGGACTGTCAATTCACCTGAAAACTTACTATTCAAATTTTCCGGTTCCGATAGTCCTGAAATCTATGCTATTGGTTTAGATGCCGAAAATGGAATTGCAGTGGACAATGTTCCGCAACGTGGAAGCTCCGGTTTTGTTTTTACAACCCAAAATAAGGAATTATTAAAAGCCATGTTGCACGAATTAGATGTAAGGCTTTTGATTTTAGAATTTGGAGGAAATGTAACTCCTTATATAACAAGTAATTATGATTATTATGGGAAAATGTTTGGCAAACAACTTGAAGTAATACGCCAAATAAAACCCGATATTTCCATCATCGTAATCGGTCCGGCAGATATGTCGCGAAATCAGGGCGGACAATATGTGTCGTATCCAAATATACCCAATATTGCTGCTGCCATGCGAACGGCTGCTTTTAAGTACAATGCCGTTTTTTGGGATATGTACGAAGCTATGGGTGGAAAAAACTCAATGCCCAGTTGGGTATTTCACGACCCACCGCTGGCTGGAAAAGATTTTACGCATTTTACTCCCAAAGGAGCCGAAATTATTTCAAAAATCTTTTACAATGCTCTTATTTTAGAGTACAACGATTATTTAAAACGCAAAAATAAGTAATTATAAATCCGTTGGATTTATATAAAAAGATATAAAAATGAAAACAAAACTAACATTTATTTTTTTCTGGCTCACCGTTATTGTTCGAGCGCAAGATTATCCGTATAATATTGAATATCGGGATTTTGTGCGTTATGACCTTAACAAAATTGAATTTTATAAAGACAGTTCGGCTTATATTAATTTATATCAAAAATTCGATGATTTAATATTTCGCGGTGAAGGACAAATAAATGTGGTTCATTTTGGCGGCTCACACGTGCAAGCAGGCGCGTTGCCCGGACGCTTCTCAGAGCGTTTGCAAACCATGCACCCCGGATTAGTTGGCAGTCGAGGGTTTGTATTTCCTTACAATCTTACGCGCACCAACGTTCCGCGCAACTATTACATTCGCCACACCGGCACTTGGACTTCGTGCAGAAACGTAGAATACAAAAAGAAATGCACTTTGGGAGTTTCGGGTTTATCAACCACAACCACTTCAACTGCCTCATCTTTAAATATTTATCTTCGTCCCGATTCTTATTTGCCTTACACTTTTAACCGTGTAAGAGTGTTGCACGATGTAAGTGCTTCGTCTTTTCGTTTAAATATTCAAAATGTTGAAAATGAAATAATTGAAGTCAATACAGAACAAGGCTACACACTTTATCAATTAAAATCTGAAGCTAATTTTTTAGAAATAACTTTCTCAAAAACAGATAGTTTACAAAATCAATTCACTCTTTACGGAATATCACTCGAAACCGACCAACCCGGAATAACTTATCACGGAATTGGCGTGAACGGTTCAACCATTCCGGCTTTTTTGCGCTGCGATTTGCTTGAAAATCAGCTTAAAGCATTGCGTCCCGATTGGATAATAATGACTTTAGGCACTAACGATGCGTATTCAAAAAAATTCAATCCCGAATATTATTACACAAATTACGATTCACTCATTACCCGAATAAAAACAATATTGCCCAATGTACCTATTTTATTGACAGTTCCAAACGATAGCTATTTATACAAACGATACGTAAATCAAAATACGCAATTGGTTTCTGAACAAATAAAAAAACTCTCAGCAAAGCATAATTTGGCAAGTTGGGATTTTTATAATATTATGGGCGGTTTAAATTCTGTAACCCTCTGGCACAAAGACGGTTTAACAGCTAACGATAAACTTCATTTCAGCAAAGCCGGATATTTTTTACAAGCCGACTTGTTGTTCAATGCTTTTTTAAAATCGTATGACAATTATACGGAAAATTATAGAGAAGGAGAACTATCTCAAATAGAGTATGTTATAAAATTTCCCGATTTAACAAACTTAAACCAACCTTAATTTTTTTTGCAAAAAAAAAATTCTTTTTTTCATTTCATCAGAATGAAAAAAAAGAAAACGCGCGTTTTATTTGACTATGAAAAAGAAATCTTTCTTTTATTAATTCACGGATTTATAAAATTTTTATTAAAAAAAAGTGGAATATTTAAAAAGTATTTTCGTTTTTAACGAAAAGGCACCCATTATTTTTACTCAATTGTATTTTTGGGGATTTTTTGCCATTGTTTTGGCTATTTTTTCGCTTTTATACAAGCGAATAACTTTGCGAAATGCTTATTTATTTTTTGTAAGTTTGTTTTTTTATTACAAAACAAGTGGAATTTTTGTAATCATACTTTTATTTTCCACCTTGAGCGATTTTTATATTGCTAAATTTATTTATCAAACAAGTTCGCTTTCGCGAAAAAAATGGCTCTTAAGTTTAAGTGTTTTTATCAATTTATTTGTATTATTTTACTTTAAATATTCCTATTTTGTAACCGATAGTATCAATTCTTTATTGGGAACAAACATCGCACCGCACAATTATTTTGCCGAATTTGCCAATTTCTTTGGAGGAAATTTCAATGTCGATAGAATTTTATTGCCCGTAGGCATTTCATTTTATACTTTTCAAACCATAAGTTATTCGGTAGATGTTTTTAGAGAAAAAATTAAACCGGTAAAAAGTATTCTCGATTTTGGTTTTTATGTGTCGTTTTTTCCGCAGTTGGTTGCCGGACCTATTGTAAGAGCTTCCGAATTTATTCCACAGCTTTACAAAGATTATAAATTAAGTCAGTATGAATTTGGTTTAGCTATCTTCTGGATTCTCAAAGGATTACTAAAAAAAATGTTCATTTCCGATTACATTGCCGTTAATTTTATCGACCGAGTTTTTGAAAATCCGATGGCTTATACCGGTTTTGAAAATTTAATGGCACTTTACGGCTATTCGCTGCAAGTTTATGCAGATTTTTCGGGCTATACCGACATTGCCATTGGAGTGGCATTGCTCATGGGATTTTATTTACCAACCAACTTTAATTCACCCTACAAAGCTTTAGATGTATCCGAATTTTGGAAACGTTGGCACATTTCACTTTCCACTTGGCTCAAAGATTATCTTTACATTCCGATAGGCGGAAATAGAAAAGGCTCTATTTTTAGTTATGTAATGTTTTCATTAATAATGTTTTATGTTGCCTTTTTATTCAATCATTGGTTGGTAATTCCTATATTTTTAATTTTACTGGCTTTTGTTATTTATATTGCCAAAAAATTTCCACGCATTAGAAGAGCCATCGATACCAATATCAACTTGATGCTCACTATGTTATTGGGCGGTTTGTGGCATGGTGCAAGTTGGCGATTTGTTATTTGGGGCGGCTTGAATGGAATTGGGTTGGTTGTTTACAAATATTGGAAACGAATAAGCCCGTTTAAAAATACAAACAATTGGTTTATAAGAATTTACGCCATTTTTTTAACCTTCAATTTTATTTCCTTTACACGAATTTGGTTTAGAGCCGATAGTTTGGAGCAAGCCAATAATTTAATGTACAAAATTGGAAATGACTGGACATTTTCATTAATCCCAGCCATGTTGGTAGCTTACAAAGAAATTTTTTCCGTAATTTTGTTCGGAATGATAATTCATTGGCTTTCAGATAGTTTTAAACAAAAATATCAAGATTGGTTTATTCATTCTTCCATTTATGTAAAAGGAGCAATTGCTATTTTAGTATTTTTCATTATTTATCAAGTGCGTTCTGCTGATTTACAGCCGTTTATCTATTTTCAATTTTAATTTTTCCCTTGATAAATTTGATTTACATAGTGAAAAAGGCATAAATCGATGGCTTTGTCAATATTTTCGGCTCTTCCTATTTCCAACGCATTGTTGAATAAGACTTTTTGACTATTTTTTTCAAAATAATATTCAAAAGTATTGTTGATAACTATTTTTTCGTCGAAATGGGAGTAATAATTTTGGCTTTCAATATATTCTCCCGAAAGCGTACTGATTTGGACAAAACCACTCGAAGAACCAACTTTTTTGTAAACAAAACGAACCATGTTGGTATTATAAAAATTGTTGTTTTGATGCCATTGGTTTTGGTGCGTATTGCTCGCTTTAAGTCCGTTTTTATCAAGCACTTGCACTATATTTCCACTTTCATCTATTATTTCTATTCGATTGGCTTGAATTACGGTGTTGTAAATGTAAGAAGTTGATAATGATATTAATAAAATTATTATCGAACTTAAAAAAATTACAATTTTTTGCAATTTTTTCACTTTCCATTTCAGTTCATTCATTTCTGTTTGATTGTAAGTTTCCATGTTTAGAAAAATTTGAGTTTTTAAACTTAATTTAAACCTTTTTTATAAATTCTATTTCTTTTTTTGAAATTTTAAAAGTTATAAAAAAATCAAAAATACACTTTTAGTCGTTGTGCAAATATAGAAAAAAAAAGTAATATTTCCTACAAAAACAAAAAATTAAGCATAAAAGTTCTAAAAAGAAGTTGGTAGATGTAAAATTAAATTTTATAGATAAAAAAAGTGAGTTTGTGGATTAAAAAAATCGGGAATTGTTTTTTTTCTTTTTTTTGTATAAAAGATTAAAAGTTTAAAAAAATGTTTTTTTGATATTTTTTATTTCAGTTGGAAATAATTTAGACTTTTGATGTTTTTTTTTCGATAATAAAAATCTTAAAAACAAAAAAATATGAATATTAAAATTGTTTTTTCAATATTTTTTGTAGTCTTCAGTTTTGTATCCGGCTTTGCGCAAAGCTTTGTTATTCAGACAAAAAGCAATATGCAAACAAAGATTTTGCTTACAGAAATTCAAAATTTTATTTTTTCTGATGCCAATTTACTTCACCGAAAGGTAGGTTTTGGTTACGAAAGTGTAAACCTTTCCGATGTTAAAAAAATTTATTTTGAGGGAGTTGCCACTGCCATAGAGAACTCAGAATCAAGCTCTAAGGCTATTTTTTTATACCCAAATCCAACAACCGATTTTCTTTATTTTGGAAACGCAACCCCAAATTTAATGCTTTCCATTTATCGAATTGATGGAAGTAAAGTAATGCAAATCAATGATTTAGAAGTCGGAGCTTCGGTTGATGTTACTTCCTTGAGCAAAGGATTTTATATTTTAAAAACGAACAATCAAATTTTTAAATTTATAAAACAATGAAAAAAATTATTTTAACCGTTTCTATTTTTTTGTTTGGTTCGTTGCTTTTTTCTCAAGAAAAAATGTTGATACACAAAACGGATAAAATCACGCTTGGCGCAAACGTTGCCGATACCGACAGTGCCTATTTTACGCAGCAGGGACAAAAAATTCATTTCAAAGTAGGTGAAATTACCAAAGAATTTTATGTAACTCAAATTGATAGCATTTCGTTTGGCGAAAATTCAAATACCGTAGAAATTATTTACAATCAAGACCAAGTTACTATTATCAATCCCTTTGCTTTTCAAGGTGTTGAGATTTATAGAACGGGTGCAAAAATTACTGTAATTTCGAACAATGAAATTAGAGATATTGACTACAAATTGAGCGGTTCTACTTCAAACGGATATTTTAAAATTTACAGCGAAAAGCGTTTCAATCTTTTGCTCAACGGTGTGAACATTACCAACGAATACGGACCGGCTATCAATATTCAATCTTCTACAAAATCCACTGTGTATCTGGTAGATAACACTCAAAACACATTATCCGATGGCACTTCTTACGACGAAGAAAGCGAAGAAGACCAAAAAGGGACATTTTTTAGCGAGGGACAATTGATTTTCACCGGACAGGGAAGTTTAACATTATCAGGCTTTTATAAACATGCACTTTGTAGCGACGACTACATAAAAATCGAATCGGGCAACATTACGGTTTCAAAAGCTGCAACCGATGCCATTCACGCCAAAGATTATTTCACTATGGAAAATGGAAATTTAACTTTAACTTCCGCCGGAGACGGAATCGACAGCGAAGGCAGAGTTACTATTTTGAGCGGCAACTTAACAATAAATTCTTCCGCAATTGATGCGAAAGCCATTTCTTGCGACAGCACCCTGCTCATTTCGGGAGGCGTTTTTAATGTAACCGTTACCGGAAATCAATCAAAAGCTTTCAAATCCGATGGCAGTATGTTTTTGAATGGTGGCGTTTTTACTGTCAAAACTTCTGGAAATGTGGTACTTGCAACATCTGGTTCGGGTTTTGACCCTTCATATTGCACAGCTTTTAAAAGCGACAGTTCCATAACCGTAGCCGGTGCAGACATAACCATAACAAGCTCAGGAACAGGCGGTAAGGGATTTTCAAGCGACTTAGATTTTACAATGAAGAGCGGCAATTTGAATATAACAACTTCGGGAAATGGCGCGACTTATAAAAATTCTTCAGGAGTAACCGATTCGTATTCAGCCACTTGCATTACCACCGATGGCAATGCCACCATTTTTGCCGGAACAATCGTTTTAAAAAGCTCCGGTTCTGCCGGAAAAGGAATTTCAGTAGAAGGAACGCTCAAAGTAGGCGATTCTGCTAACAATCCGCAATTGACAATAACCACAACCGGCGCAAAATTCTTAGTTTCGGGTTCTGACTACGCACACCCCAAAGCCATGAAAAGCACCGGAATTTTGACCATCGACAACGGCATTCTTGTAATAAATTCCTCCGACGACGGAATTTATTCGCCCGCTTCCATCATTCAAAATGGTGGTTCGATTGATGTACAAACCGCAGTAGAAGGCATTGAAAGTAAGTACATTATCTTTAACAACGGCACTGCAAAAGTGAATGCCACAAACGATGGACTCAATGCAACAGCCGGAACAGTTGCCGGCGGCACGGAGTCCAATGACGGAAGCAGTTTAACCGTAAACGGCGGCTTCATCGTGTTCAGTTCACCTTCGGGCGATGCCATCGATAGCAACGGAAACATTTACATCAACGGCGGCACCATGCTCGGACACGGTCCCACCTCTGGTATGGAAGAAGATTTTGATTTCAATGGAAATTTTGTTGTAAGCGGCGGATTTTTGATTTCGAGCGGCACAAGCTCAAACATGAACAAGCCCATGTCGAGCGCAACAACTCAATATTCCATGTTTTTAAAATCAAGTTCGCAAATTTCAGCCGGAACCATTTTTCACATTCAAGATGCTTCGGGCAACGATATTGTAACATTTAAAGCCTTGCGCGCATCATATTCGTATCATTTCACTTCATCGGCTCTAAAATCCGGTGTTACTTACAGCATTTATGTAGGCGGTTCTTCAACCGGAACGCTCAATAACGGCTTATATTCGGGTGGAGTTTACACTGCCGGAACGCTCAAAAAAACATTTACTCTCAGCAGTAAAGTAACCACATTGAGTTTTTAAAATACCTTTTAGTCTCGTTTTTTTTCTAAGTTGGCAAACCTCGCTTTTTTTTGGGGTTTGCCTTTTTACAATTTTTTTTTCAAAAAAAATATACTTTTGTATCGTTTTTTTCAATTTTTTTTCAAAAAAATATAAAAAATAAAAAATGCAAAAAATAAAAAAAACATCGGTTAAAATTGAAAATTTGATAGTATTTTTTATTTGGTTGGTCATTTTAATTGTACCAATAATTATTTTTTACAAAGAAAACACATTAAATTGGCAAGAAATTTATCGAACGTATAGAATATTAATTCCGTTTTTTATTTTATTTTTAATACACCATTACTTTTTTATTCCATTTTTTTTATTTAAAAAGAAAATCTTTTCATTTATTTTAATCAATATTTTTGCGCTAAGCATAATAGGATTTGGACATTATATTTATGAAAAAAAATTCGATAAAAAAGAAGACCATTTCGATAGAAAACCTATAACTCATTCAAATATAGATAGTTCACACCTTCACAAGCCCCAATTTCATAAACCCGATAAAAAACCGCCGCACCCTAATTTTTATTTTCTAATATTCATAAATGCAGCTATTGGTCTGTTAATCATTGGTTTCGATTTGGGTTTGCGAATGATAATCAAATGGTCTGATTTTGAAAACGAAAAAGCTTTTTTGGAAAAAGAGAGCATCAACAATCAATTGGCTTTTTTAAAATACCAAATAAGTCCGCATTTTTTTATGAACACGCTCAACAACATTCATTCTTTGATAGACATAAACACCGAAGAAGCAAAACAAGTAATTGTAACTCTTTCAAAATTAATGCGTTACTTGTTATACGAATCCAATGAAGTTACTGTTCCCATTCCCAAAGAAATTGAATTTCTTGAGAGTTTTGTAAATTTAATGAAATTGAGATTTTCCGAAAAAGTTAAAATTTCTTTCGCCATAGAAGGCGAAATTCCGAATAAAAAAATACCTCCTTTATTATTAATTTCATTTGTTGAAAATGCTTTTAAGCACGGAATTAGCTACAAACAAATTTCGTTTATACATATTGAATTGAAAATAAGCGAAAAAGAATTTGAATTTTACATAGAAAACAGCATAATAGAAAAAAACAACAAACAGCAACACGCCGGAATTGGAATTGAAAATACGAAAAAAAGATTGAATTTAATTTTCGGAAAAAATTATAAATTAGATATTTCGAGCGATGATGCAAAGTTTAAATTAAAATTAATTTTTATTCTATAGAAAAAAATTGTATTTTTGTTTGTTAAAAAAAAATATATTTCAAGCCCCAATTTGTTGATAATTTTAAAAATTAATTCCGTAAAAAAAAGAATAAAACCGTGATAAATTGCATAACGATAGACGATGAACCTTTGGCTTTGAAACAGATGGTGAATTACATTCAAAAAACACCTTTTTTGAATTTAGTAGCTGCCTGCGAAAGTGCTTTAGAGGCTTTAAACGTATTGAATATTAGTACAATAGATTTGATGTTTGTAGATATCAATATGCCCGATTTGCAAGGTGTCGATTTTGTTAAGTCGTTGGTAAACAAGCCTTTTGTTATTTTTACAACGGCTTATAGTCAATATGCAATCGATGGATTTTTGCTCAACGCCATTGATTATTTATTGAAGCCCATTGCCTACAACGATTTTTTAAAAGCTGCCAACAAAGCTCTAATTTGGCACAATTCTATTCAAAAAATTGAATTGCAAACTCAAAATACGCCATTAGATTTTTTATTTGTGAAAACAGAACATAAGTTGCTGAAAATAAGGTTTGAAGAAATTTTTTACATCGAGGGAATGCGCGAATATGTGCGAATACACATGGGGCAACAAAAAATTATGTCGCTTATGACTTTTAAATCGCTGGAAAGTATTTTGCCGATTAAAGATTTCATGCGCATTCACCGTTCGTACATCATAAATTTGAACAAAATTGTGAGCATCGAAAAGCAATCGGTTTTAATTTCTACCAACAAACACATTCCCATTGGCGAACAATACAAAGATAAATTTCAAAGTTATATTTCTAATTTTTTTATACCTTAAATTTTTTTTTTACAAGTTTTAGTAAATAAATTAAGAGGTACTTAAAAAAAAATCCACAACGAACACAGATAACACCACGAATACAATTGGTGCTTAATTTTTAAAAGTTTTCTGCTAAAATACTGGTTTTCGATTTACAAATCAATTTTTTTACGAATGGATTTGTGAATGAATATGGATTTAATTTATTTTTTTTCAAAATAAAACTTTTTTTATAAAAAAACGAAAAGAACCTGCAATTTTGTCAGTTTTTTTTATAAAAAAGTAAAAAAAATAAGTTTGGTAAAATTATTGTAAATCAAAAGAGTAAAAAAAGGAATATAGAAAATTAACAAAATAGCATAAAACAATGGCAATCAAGCAATTAAACTCGCATGCAGAATTAAGAGAAGTGCTAAAAGACAATGCAAAAGCATTCTTATTATTGTACAAAAGCGGCTCGGAAGTAAGTGAATGTGCCTTGAAAAGCATCACGGAAGCAGTTGAAAAAGAAGAAGATACGCTCATTTTACTTGCAGACGTGGCAACCGTTCGCGATATTCACCCCAATTACAACGTAACCAGTGCGCCATCGGTTTTGGTTTTTGAAAATGGTGAATTTAAAAACATTGTAAAAGGCTGTAACGATGAATCTTACTACTCATCACTGTTTAAAAATGCGTTTTTTACCAGCGAAATTCAAGGAGAAGAAGGAAAACGCCAAAAACAGGTAACAGTCTATTCCACACCAACTTGCTCATGGTGTACAACGTTAAAAAACTATTTGAACGATAAAAAAATTCGTTATTCAGACGTTGATGTTTCGGGCGACCACCGCGCAGCTCAAGAAATGGTGCGCAAAAGCGGACAACAAGGTGTTCCACAAACCGAAATTGATGGAGAAATGATAGTGGGATTTGATAAAAAAAGAATTAATAAATTATTAGATATTGAATAAAATATTTTAATAAATTATCCCAGTTTTTTATAGTATAAAAAAATAAAAACATCATAAAACAATTGAAAATGAAAGAATTACAACCATTAAATCAAAATGTTCTTTTGGCATTGGAAGAACAAAAAGAACAAAAAACAGCCGGTGGAATTTACATTCCCGGAACGGCTTCTGAAAAACCCAATTATGCAAAAGTTGTAGCATTGGGAAACATCGAAAACGCAGAAATTAAAGTAGGCGATACCGTACTTTTTGCAAAATTTTCGGGAAATGAAATCGATTTTGAAGGTAAAAAGTATTTGTTTATTCCTTATTCAAATCTTTTAGCTAAAATAATTGAAACAGAAAGTATCTAAATTATTTGATTTTTTTCAATGAATTTAAACCGTTTGAAACAGTTTAACTGTATTCAAATTGTTTAAATTCAATGTTTTACATTTTTTTTTAACGAATAAAATCAATGCTATAAATTGTTTCATTCCCAACTGCATCGCTTACTTTTACTTGCATTTTGTGCTTATTTCCTTTTAATCTATCCGCATCAATTTTGTATATCAACTTCTTTTTCATGTAGTTATATTCCAGTAAAACCCATTGTTCATCAATATAAGCATTGTATTTAGCTATTCCTGACAAATTGTCGGTTACTGAAAATTCTACAGTTTCTTGTCCACTCACGTTTTTGTTTTGCGAAATATTTATTGGGGCAATGGCAGGAGGAATATTATCAACAGCAATTGTGTAACTACCAAATTCTCCGGACTTTGCACTCAAATTACCTTCTGAGTTTACGTGGCTTTCGAGAGCCGAAAAATATCCATTGCCGTTTACTTTAACGATTAACGCTTTCGTTAGCAATTCATTAGGTAAGTTTTCGGGTATTATTGTAATCGAAAAATATTCATGCACCGGAACATTTTTATTGTGAAGCACAAAAACAGGAGCATAAGAATTTTTTAATTTCGGTTTTTGTTCAAATTTAAAGAAAAGTGTATCGTAAAAAGAATTTTTTGGAAAATAAACCGATATTTGATTTTGTTCAATTTTATTTTCTTTGTCGAAAGGCATCACAATTCTATCCGAAAGCTCTGTTTTAAAAGGTTTTATGGCATCTGAACGTTGAATTTTCGATTCCAAAATAGAAACATTTCCTTTTACGTCTGTGGCTTCAAGCTTCAAGCTATGAATTTCAAAATCAGTTAGTTCTACAATACCATTGTTTTCTAAATGCTGGTAAATACGCAGTTGATTGTTGGGTTCAACAAAGCATTTGTGTGTCCACTTGTTGGTTGAGTTTTTCAATTCAAAATCGGTATGGCTATTGATAAAACGAGTTTCATCAAACCCAAATTCATCAATTTGATGCCAATAAATCAGTTCATTATCGAGAAACATTTTTAAGGAATAAACAGCGAGTCGGTCGGGGGAAGCGTTCATAAAATCGTGAACACGCACACCAAATCCGGTATTTTTTCCAACTTTAATAATTTGGCTTTGTTGCAAAATGTATTTATCGCCTTGCAATTTTACCGGAAAAATTATTTTTTTCGCTTCAGGCAAAAATCGTTTTTCAAGTGTTAGCGGATACACAACAAGATGAAAAAAACGCGGTTTTGTGTTATCAACATACTCAAAACCAAAGCGTAAGGTATTCAATGGGTGTTCGGTTTCGGTGTGGCGAATTTCAAAATGCAAATGAGGTCCGTAAGAATGTCCCGTA
This sequence comes from Paludibacter propionicigenes, assembly GCA_020721325.1. Taxonomy (GTDB): domain Bacteria; phylum Bacteroidota; class Bacteroidia; order Bacteroidales; family JAIFNL01; genus JAIFNL01. The sequence goes on along the minus strand of DYNA01000002.1, from coordinate 14,720 downwards.
TTGCCCGAAATGCCAATCAAATCACCTTTTTTTACCGGAAATAAATCGGGTGGGGGATAGAGCGTGATGGCAAATTTATTTTGGCTATATTGCTCATTTTTAATAAATTCAGCAATTTTATCGTTGAAAGTGGACAAATGCCCATAAACACTGGTGTAACCGTTTGGGTGATTGATGTAAACGGCTAAACCATAGCCAAAAGGCGACACATTGATACGCGAAATGTAACCATCTGCAATTGCAAAAAGTTTCTTGCCAATTTTATTATCGGTTTTAAAATCGATACCCGAATGAAAATGATTGGGGCGCAATTCACCAAAATTGCCGGAAAGTACCAATTTATAATCTATCGGAGAACGAAAATAATCAGTAACAAATTGAATTTGAGCATTTAAAGAGATAAATCCAATTAGTAATATCATTGTAAAATTTATTTTTAATCTCATTTTTATTTTTTTTATTAAAAAGAATTTTATATAATTTGTTTTAAGTAAAGGATTTAAAAGAAAATTTTCCTTAAAATTGTGTTTGATTTTTTTTTTGACAAAAAAAGATTTATAAAAGTAAAAACGAAAGGTCAAAAGAACAAAATTTTATTATTTTTTTATAAAAAAAAATGGAAAAAAATCATTTTTCAAGGATAGAAAAACAGATTCAACAAGATTATTTTATATTTTTTATAAAAAAAAGGAAGTGTTATGAACTTGTAAATCTGATAAATAAGAATTTTTTTTCAGTTTTTTTGAAAAAAAATTTTAAAATTAAAAAAAATAGTTTATTTTTGTTATTGAAGTAAAAGTAAAAAAAATCAATTTTGAAAAAAAATTAGAGTATTCGATGCTAAAAAAATGAATCAAGAACAGCAAAAAATATTTGAATCGCTAAGAGAGAAAATTAAAAAAATTATCTCGATGTACGAAAATGAGAAAGACGTTAATAATAAACTCATTAGCGAAAAAGAAGATTTATTGACAAAATTGATAGAACGCGAAGAAGAATATAAAGAGCTTTTGAAAAAATACGAATTACTGAAATTAGCAAAATCTTTTGCCGGCGGCGAAGGAGGAGCGCACGATGCAAAGATAAAAATCAATAGAATGGTGCGGGAAATTGATAAATGTATAGCATTGGCAAGTAAGTAATCGTTGACTGTGGTTTTTAATTTTACTCTACATATTAGTTTTATTTTGATATAAAAAAAAGCAAGAGATAGATAAAAAAGTATATGGAGCCTTCAGACAAATTATCAATAAAAGTAAATATAGCTGAACGCTTTTATCCGCTAAAAGTAGATAAAACCGATGAAGAGAAAATAAGAAAAGCAGCAAAAGAAATTAATGACAAAATAATTTTGTATAAAAAAAAATATACAGATAAAGATGACCAAGATTTTTTGGCTATGGTAGCTTTGCAATTTGCTACCAAAGTGGTTGAAAAAGAGATGAGTGCAGATACCTCATTGCTTTTGGGTAATCTTGAAAATCTGGATAGAGAATTGGGTGAATATTTAGAAATCGTTCTTTAAAATAAAAAGCATTATTGATTAAAAAATATTTTTTTTGAAAAAATACTTTTTTAACTAATAAAAAGTTTTGCCCGCAGCTTCTTAAATTCATGTTTGGAAACTCAACACTTAATAATTTAGGGAATAGCTCGGAATGCGTAGAACAGGCCTTAACCCTTCGGGGATTTCTCTTAATGAGGACATTGGACGTTTGAAGTATGATGGCGGCTCTAAAAATGCTTATTCGGGGTTTTTCAAAACCTTTCAGAACTGCGGGCATTTTTGATTTGTATTAAATATTTACTTTGTACATCTAAAAAATTCGTCTTTCGTAATTTTACTTTTCTTTAAAAAAATCATTTTATTCTAATTTTTTTAGAATTATTTGCCGTTTTCAGCATCTTTTGATGTTTGAAATCAACATCTTAATAATTAATAATTAATAAATTTTAATAAAGTTAAACAAACCAAATTATATGGAAATTATTATTAATATAACCATTGGAATTTTGGCTCTTTTAGGAGGAGGTTTTTTAGGTTACTACTTGAAAATAAAGCTGTTAAAAGAAAAAGCTCAAAATATTATTAGCGAAGCAGAATTAAAGGCAGAAGCCATAAAAAATGATAAAATTTTAAAAGCTAAGGAAAAATTTTTACAATTAAAAACAGAGCATGAAAAGTTTATTGCCGATAAAAACAATAAATTGCAATTAGCCGACAATAAATTGAAACAACGCGAAACGGCTTTTAATCAGCGTAGAGATGAATTGCAAAAAAGAATAAAAGAGGTAGAAATTAAAAAAAGAGATATTGATATTATTCGCGAAAATATAGGCAGCCAGCTTGAATTGATTGAAAAGAAAAATGCGGAATTAGATAAATCGCACAAAAAGCAAGTTGAGCAGCTCGAAAAAATAGCTGCACTTTCGGCAGAAGAAGCTAAGCAACAACTCATTGAATCGATGAAAGATGAAGCCAAAACCAATGCCATGTCGTACATTTCCGATATAGTGGAAGAAGCTAAATTGACAGCCAATAAAGAAGCGAAACGTGTTGTCCTTCAGGCTATTCAGCGCATTGCAACGGAAGCCGCCATCGAAAATGCCGTTACGGTTTTCCACATAGAAAGCGACGAAGTGAAAGGACGAATTATTGGTCGCGAAGGTAGAAATATTCGCGCTATTGAGGCAGCAACCGGCATCGAAATTATAGTTGATGATACGCCCGAAGCCATTGTTTTATCGGGCTTTGACCCCGTTCGCCGCGAAGTAGCTCGCTTGGCAATTCATCAATTGGTAACTGACGGTCGCATTCACCCTGCACGAATTGAAGAAGTGGTGAATAAAACCAAAAAACAACTCGAAGAAGAAATTATTGAAACCGGAAAACGTACAGCCATTGATTTGGGCATTCATGGTCTTCATCCTGAGTTAATTCGTTTGATTGGAAAGATGAAATACCGCTCTTCTTATGGTCAAAATTTGTTGCAACACTCGCGCGAAGTGGCAAATTTGTGTTCGGTAATGGCAGCCGAATTGGGATTGAATGTAAAACTTGCCAAACGCGCCGGTTTACTTCACGACATTGGAAAAGTTCCCGACGACCAACCCGAATTGCCACACGCTATTTTGGGAATGAAATTGGCTGAGCGTTACAAAGAAAAACCCGATGTGTGCAACGCCATTGGTGCGCACCACGACGAAATAGAAATGACTTCAATGATTTCGCCGATTATTCAGGTTTGCGATGCCATTTCGGGCGCACGTCCGGGAGCGCGGCGCGAGATAGCCGAATCGTACATGAAACGCTTGAAAGACCTTGAAGAATTGGCACTTTCGTATGAAGGAGTTTTAAAAACTTATGCCATTCAAGCCGGTAGAGAATTGCGCGTTATTGTTGGTAGTGAAACAGTTAGCGATAAAGACGCCGAAGCATTGGCTTTTGATATAGCTAAAAAAATTCAAACCGACATGACTTATCCCGGACAAGTAAAAATTACCGTTATCCGCGAAACCCGTGCAATCAGTTATGCAAAATAGCTTTTTTTGAAAAAAAATATTCATTTTTAAACCTGCAAAAGACTTTTTTTTGCAGGTTTACTTTTTTTAATAAAAATAATAAGAATGCAAACAGCCGTTGTAATTTTGAATTGGAATGGAGAAAAATTTTTAGAAATTTTTTTACCCTTTGTTGTAAAATACTCAAAAACAGAGCATTATGACGTAATTGTAGCCGATAACGCTTCGAGTGATAACTCAATAGATTTTTTGAAAAAAAATTATCCTTCAATTCAATTAATTTTTTTAGAAAAAAACTTTGGTTTTGCAGAAGGTTACAATCGTGCGTTGCAGAATTTAGATTATAAATATTTTGTGTTGTTAAATTCTGATGTAGAATTGACGGAAAATTGGCTAAAACCGATAATTTCAAAAATGGAAACGGACTCAAATTTAGCTGCCGCGATGCCCAAAATTCGTTCTTTCCACGAAAAATTGAAATTTGAACATGCTGGAGCTTGTGGCGGATTTATCGATTATTTGGGCTATCCGTTTTGTCGCGGTCGGATTTTGGAAAATTTGGAAGTAGATGAAAATCAATACGATAGTGAAATTGAAATTTTTTGGGCAACCGGTGCATGTTTTGTAGTTCGCGCAGAAGTTTTTAGGGAAATGGGTGGTTTTGATGGCGATTTTTTTGCTCACATGGAAGAAATTGACCTTTGTTGGCGAATAAAAAATGCCGGATATTCCATTCGTGTTTTTCCACAATCGGTTGTATATCATGTAGGTGGCGGCACTTTGAGCGCGGAGAGTCCGTTTAAATTGTACTTGAATTTTAGAAATAATTTGTACATGTTGTTTAAAAATTTGCCATTAACAAAACTTTTTCCAATATTATTTTTTCGCATGACTTTAGACGGAATTTCTGCTCTGATTTTTCTAATGAACGGAAAATACAAATTGTTTTGGGTGGTTTTTAAATCGCATTTGCATTTTTACAAAGCTTTACCTAATTTAATAAAAAAGCGAAAAACGGCTAAAAAACTGAAAAAAATTTCTAATGTAAATGAAATATTTAAACAAAGTATTGTGTTCAATTCACTGATTTTGAGGAAAAAACAATTTTCAGACTTGAATTTTTAAATTTGATATTTTACCTAACTATTTTTGGCTTAAGCTGCTAATCAATTGGTTTTCAATTATTAAAATTCCTAACTATTTTTTTTATAAAACGTAAAAAAAGTGTAGAAATAAATTTTTAACATTTAAAATGATATTTTATTCTCATTTTTTTAAAGCATTAAAACAAAGTTTTTTTTATGTAAATAAATAAAAATCAATTGTTTATGAAATATTTTTTTGAAAAATTAAGACTTTAGTTTTATTATTTACAATTTTTTAAAACTAAAAAAATGTTTTTTAACAGTTTTAAATTTTTTGCACTCGAATATTGTTATACATTTGCACCGAGAGTATTTTTAATGTGTTGATATTCAGATGTTTTTTGAAATTAAGCAAGTATCTATTTCCTTTAAAACTTTTTGAAAATCAACATTTTAACATCATTAGAAATACTACTTTTACCCGAAAGGGGCAATAAAAGGTGGAAAGAATAAATTTCCATCAAAGTTTAACTAAAATTAATTGAATGAAACGAATTTCTATTTTTCTATTGACCGGCTTTAGTTTCCTTTTTCAGCCAACGGAGCTTTCGTCGATAGATATTGATGAGAAACATGCCAAAGAGTATTCTAAACTACGTTTTGAGAACAATAAAAAACACCAGTGGAAAAAAAACTATGAATCCACACTCCAATTTATCAAAAAACGTGAAGGTTATCACAAGGGAGCATCGTATATTGATTTGAGTGGACACGCTACTATTGGCTACGGACATGTTGTTTTGCGCGATGAAGTATTTCCCGATTCTATTTCTATGTATCAGGCTGATAGCTTGTTACGAAGCGATTTTAATAAAGCCGTTAGAGCCATTGAGCGTTTGACCGATTTGGAAGGCAATCAAAAATTGGCAATTGCTCATTTTGTTTATTCTAAAGGTGTTGGAACTTTTAGCAGGAGCAAATTGTTGAAAAAAATCATTTCCGGCGAATCGATTGATGCCGAAATTTTGCGCTGGGCGCATTTTCGCAATCGAAAAGGGCGTTTGATGCGTAGTGAGCTTTCTTATCAAACGCGTTTGTGGGAATTAAAATTGTATCATTTGGATTAAATTTTAAGTATTTTGCATAAAAAAAAACTGCTACTTTTTAGCAGTTTTTTTTTTTTAGCGTAAGCGAACATTGTAGGCTTCGAGTCCTTTTCTTGTATCGCGAATATTGTATTTCACGTTGTCGTTGTCGTAAATTTCGTCTATTATACCTTCCTCATACACAAATAATTCGTCTTTTGTGTCGTTGTCAATAATATAGCCGTAGCCTTTGTCTTCGTTGTAAAATTTTACAACACCGAAATAGATTTTTGTTGATTCTTGCATGTTATTAGTTGAGTCGTTGGTTTCTGAAAAAATAGAAAAATTGAATGCAACAAATATAAAAAAGATTTTTTTATTAAAAAAAGAAAACGGCATAATTTATTTTATTTATCAAAAAAAATATTTTTCGGATTATTTTTAGTGAGGTTAAAATTTATTTCAACAATTTATTTATACTGCAAACGGTAACTTTGCCAAAGTTCAAAACTTTGGCAAAGTTCTAATTACAAAGCAATTATATAAAAATAAAAGCTCAAATTAGAACCGAATAAAGTATAAATCCGCTATTTTTTTTAAAACGAATTGAAAAGTCATTGTATCAATTGTTTAAAAAATGCGTATAAATTAATCATCAACAAGTTGTTTATTAACCGATTGATGCAATGGCTTGCGGATTTTTTAGTTAAAAAAACAAACGAATCGGATATTTATTTGTTTAATAAACGAAAGTTTGATATCGAAATTACAATTTTTTTATTCAAGTGCCAAAATTAATAATTTTTTTAGGTATTAAAAAATATTTTCGCATTTTTAATACGCTTGAAAATAAAAAAAACCCGATTTTGTAAATCGGGTTTAAAAGAATAACTAAAAAAAGATTTTATTTTTCTATTTTTACTTCTTCTATTTGTTTATTGCTTGATTTATCTTGTTTTTCAATGGCTTTGCCTTTTAAATATTCGGGCAAATTCATTCCAGCCATGTTAAATAAATCTTGCAATGGAGGCACGGCACTCATCATATTTTTCATAAAATTGGCAGTTGAAGAGCCACCGTTAGCCCCGCCGCCATTTTCCCAAACGGTAATTTTGTCAATTTCAATGTTTTTGATGGCTTCCACTTGAGTTTTCACTAAGTTTTCTAATTTGTCGGTAATCATCAACATGGCAGCTTTGTCGGCGTCGTCGTTTGCAGCTTTTACTATTTGAGTGAAACCGGCAGCTTGCTTGCTCAAAATTTCAAAAATACCTTTGGCTTCGGCTTCCATTTTAAAGAAAGTGGCATCGGCTTGACCTTTGGCAATTCTACGAATTTGTTCGGCATTGGCTTCGGCAGAAATCTCAATTTTTTGCTTTTCAATTTCAACCGGAACGATAATGTCGGCAAATTGGGTAGCTTTAAGTTTTTCGGCACGACTTTCTTCCGCCATTTTTTCGGCTTTGTATGATTCTTCAAGGGCTTGCGCGTCGTTTGTTTTTTCAGCGGTTACCGCTAATTTTCGAGCTTCCGCTTCACTAACTCTACGGCTGGCATCGGAGTTGGCAATTGTAATTTTGGCTAAGTTTTCACCTTCTACCGCATTAGAATTGGCTTTTGAAACCGCCACACGTTCGTTTTTCTCGGCTTCAGCTTCCCCAATTTTGGCTGATGCAAACGCAGCCGAAACGCGAATACGTTGGTCTTTTTGCGCTTCAGCTTCCCCAATCGAACCGTCTCTATTTTTCTCGGCAACCACTTTTTTAGCTTCGTTAATGGCTTGAGATGCAGCTTCTTTACCTAAAGCATCGATATAACCGCTGGCATCGGTTATGTCGGTTACGTTTACGTTTATAAGTTTCAAACCAATCTTTTGTACCTCATGCTCAACACCTTCAGATATGTGAAGGAGGAATTTTTCGCGGTCGTTGTTAATTTCTTCAATGTTCATGGTGGCAATAACAACGCGCAATTGACCGAAAATTATATCTTCGGCTAAAATTCGTACTTGTTCCAGATTTTGTCCCAAAAGACGTTCGGCAGCATTGTCCATAATTCCGGGTTCGGTAGAAATACCTACCATGAAGCGCGAAGGCACGTTTACACGAATGTTTTGTTTTGACAAAGCTCCTCGCAAATCCACTTCGATAGGAATTGGAGTGAGGTCGAGAAATTCATAGTCTTGAATTACAGGCCAGATAAATGCTGCGCCCCCGTGAATACAGCGTGCGCTACGTCCGGTGCCTTCTTTGTTTTTGCCTACTTTACCGTAAACTACCAAGATTCTGTCTGACGGACAGCGTTTGTAACGGCGCAAAACGGCTATAATCAACACAAAAATGGCTACAACTGCCACTGTTACTACTATAACAAATGCTTGCATATTTTTTAAAATTAGTTTAAGAAATGAATTAAAAAATTATAAAGTTTTAAGTTAAAAAAAGTTTTATAAATATTTTTTTTATAAAATAAATTTTTAAAAAAAATTATCTTTTTCGTTTTACCAAAAGAATATTTTCATTGATAACATCTACAACCTCTACCAACGAACCGGTTTTAATTTCTTCAGAGTCTTCGGTCAGAGCATTGAGGGTTTGTAGCGAATTTTGTACTTTTATTTGCACTTTGCCTTGTCGTTGTTTATTAGCGGCTATTGTCAAATAAACCGTTCCCACTTTTCCAATGGCATTGTTCATGTTAAGTGTGCCACTATCAGTGAGTTTGCTCATAAAATAAAAAAGCGAAGCCATGATAAACATCATTACAACACCTGCAATAAGAGCCAAAATACCTGTAATAAACGGATTTACACCGGCTTGCGTCATCGCAATTCCAGTCCATGAAAATATAGCAAAAAATGCAATTAAATTTTTGAGTGTAAGTATATGAAAACCAGCACCATCTAAATCTCCATCGTGGTGCATGTCCATGTCGCCATCGGCATCTACATCGCTACCGATAAAAGTCATAACTGTTTGAATGATAAAGATTAACGTTGCCGGAAAAGCAATAATCCAGTAGATTTTTTCTACTGCACTATCAATTCCAGCCCACCATTGCGAAATATCTAATAGCATAACATTTTTATTTATTGTTGTTTATAATTGAAAATTCTTTTTCTTGTCAAAAATAATTGAATATCAACTGTTTCAGTTATTTTTTTTCTTTAATTTTATGTTTTATTTTAAAAAGTTTGATTTTAAAATTTATTGAAAATCAGCTTATTAATTCATATAAGAAGCCTTTTTTTAAAAAAAAGAGAACTTTAAATTGAATAGTCAAATTTAACAATTTATATTGAAATAAAAAAATGAAAATGAATTTTTTTTATTTTTTATTTTTCTTTTAATCCGATAAAAACGCCATAAATGAGCGATTTTTTTGCCTTTAATTTATCGCCTTTTTTTATTAAATTCCATTTTTGAAAACTTATTTCGTCTTTATTTTCTTCGCCTTCTACATTTAAAATTACCCAATAAGTTTCTTTTTTTGACTTTTCACGTGTTTTATTCTGATTATTAGGCAATTCAGCCCATTTTGGCGTTCTATCTTTAGCTGTCGTTTTCAAGGGTTTCATTTCTTTCCACTTGAATATCATATACTTGTATTTTGTCTGATAAACAGCTTCCTTTTTATATACCGTTTCTTCGTAGGTTTCTTCGCGCGTTTCGTAAATGGGTTTTTCTTCGTAAATATCTTCAAAATAACCGTTTCCTAAATCGCGTTCGCCGACCTTAACACTTTCTGTTCCAACTTGTTCCTCAACTGTACGCGTTTTAGTAACCGTTCCGGTCGGAATTTCGTCGTAGTGATGCAAAGCTCTATAACTTTCTACTTGTCGTCCACCGTTTGGTATTTTCCAATCTTCCTCAAGTACTTCTTTGTATTCTTCCAATTCAATGACGCGTTCCCATTCAAAACCAGTAACTTCCACCTCAATTTCTTTTGTAAAAAGAGTTGAAAGCGGAAATAAAACCAGCAAAGCTACAACCGCCAAACCAATTTTTGCACCCAATTTTAGCTTCGATTTTTTAGAATTGTTCAAAGTTATCGGTTTATTTTGCAAATGGCGTCCGTCAAAATAATTTTCTTTTTGCTGTAAACTTTTGTCGCCGTCAGCTACCTCGCGGTCGTTTCCGCAAGTATGACAATGAGTTTCGGTAGCTTTATTGTGCGATTTACAGTACGAGCAAACCCAGTCTGCACCGCTTTTTGCTTCTTTTAATTTGTTTTGGTCTATTACAATTTCGGCATCGGAAGTTAAATAAAATTTAACGTTCTCAGGACGTGCCGAACCACAACTTTTGCATTGTTTTTCAGGTCCTAAATTGCCTTTTTGTCCACAAACAGAACAATCCCAGCGTCCAACTTTTATTGCCATATTTTTAATAAAATTTTTTTGTAAAAAACTTTAAAAAAAAGTTTTTAATTTGTTGTACAATTATTAATTTTGTATAATTTTATATGTAAAAAAAAAGTTAAAAATAGCAGTTTTTATATTTTTAAAAAAAAGTTTATTTTTCTAAAATTAGTTTTAATATTTTCTCTTTTTTTGAAAAATTCTTTTTATTTTATCTAAAAAAAAATCATAATTTTTTTTAAACTTTAATTTAAAAAAAATATTAATTTTTACATGGAAAAAATAAAATATATGATTTTCAAAGAGTTATATATTATTTTATTCAAATTAACCGTTTGGATTTCATATAATTTAAAAAAAAAATTAACAAATTTTAAATTAAAATATACTGTAAATTTATAAAAAAATTATGAAATTAGATGCAAAAACAAAAAAATATTTAAAGTTTTCGGGACTTTTTATCATTCTTCTATTTGCTATTTTCCTTATTTTCAGTAGTATAGTGGCTTTTTTTTATGGTGATAAAGTAGCAGAATTAATCATAAACGAACTCAATAAAAATATAAAAACCGAGTTAAAAATAGAAAAGGTAAATTTTTCGATACTAAAAAAATTTCCCAATGCGAGTGTGGAACTAATTGATATTGAATTACTTTCTACAAATGATTTCGACAAAAAGCAATTTGAAAAAAACGTAGTTTCAAATATAGTAAAAGCAGAAAAAATCTATTTATCGTTCAATATTATTGATGTTTTGAGCGATAAATTTAAAATAACACGGCTTGATGTTGAAAACGCAGAAATTTGCATTTTAACCGATGCTCAGAATAAAACAAATTACCATTTTTGGCAAGAAAGCAATGAAAATGAGCCTTCAAAATTTGAATTAATTCTTCAAAAAGTAAGTTTTAAAAATACAGACTTAAATTTTATTGATAAATTTAACAAAATTTCATTTTCATGCAAGTTAGAAGATAGTTTTGTGTCGGGGCATTTTGCGCGTGAAGGTTATGAGTTGAAAACCGAAAGCCAAGTATTCATTTATAAAGTTGTTTATAATCAACAAGTTTGGATAAAAAACAAGACATTAAAAGCCGATGCCCGATTTTTTGAAAAATCCGGTGTTTTTAATATTGACGAATCTGATTTAGAACTCAACAATTTAGATTTTAATTTGGAGCTAAAATACAATATTGATGCCGAAGAATTAAGTTTTCGATTGAATGCCAATGATTTAGACTATTTGCTATTTTATGAATTAGTACCCGAATCGATAGCTGGTTACTTTCCAAACAAAGCCAAAAACGGCGAAATTAGTTTTAAACTTTCTTATTTTGACGGAGATAATTCTTATTTAAAAATTGAAAAAATTAGAGCCGAAATAGACAATAGTACATTAAATTTAAGCGCAAAATTATCGCAATTTTCTTCGCCTTTGCTTGAATTAGATGGTGAAATGAATTTGGATTTGTCCGAAATGGGCAATTTTATTTCACCTTTTTTCGCCTTAGATAGCTTAGCAAGTTATTCTGGTTCAATAGTTTCCGATTTTAGCTATAAAGGAAAATTATCAAAAAACTTCAAATTGGGTTACAGCGAAGGAAGTTACTTACGTGTTGATTTTGAGGCAGATGATTTGAAAGTGAATTGGAACGGTAATGAATTTTTGGGAAATACACGTTTTACAATTAATAACAATTTGCTGGAAATCAAAGAATTGGAAACTAATTTTTTGTCTTCGGAAATAAAATTTGTAGGAAAATCGGAAAATATTTTTGATTTTTTAGCCGGAAAAAGCCAATGGCTTACCATAAAAGGAGAATTAAATTCCGAGCATTTGAACGTTGCAGATTTTTTATTTGTTGATACAACTAATATTGTTGAAAATAAATTAGATAGCCTAAATTCGTTACAAAAAAAACAGTCATTTTATCAAAAACTGAATCTTAATTTGGATTGTAAAATTGAAGATTTTGAATATGAAAAATTTCAAGCCGAAGAGGTGCATTTTAAATTGGAAAGTAAATCCAATTCATTGAAATTTAACAATTTAGAAATGAATGCACTCAAAGGGAAAATAAGTGGAAATTACGAGCTTATTTTTACCAACGAATGGATTAATATAAGGAGTAAACACTCTAATTTTGAAGAACTTGATGTTAAAAAAGCTTTTATAGCTTTTGATAATTTCTGGCAAACATCACTTTTGCACGAAAACATTGAAGGGAAATTGTGGTCAGAAAATACATTTTCGTTGTTTTATGATTATAGTTTTAATATGCTCTATATCAAAAATTTAGTGCATACCAAAACGAAACTGAAAAATGGAAAATTGCTTGATTACCAACCTCTTGAAAGTTTATCAAATTTTGTAAAAATAAATGAGTTAAAGAAAATAGAATTTACAGAGCTTGAAAATGAATTTGTTATGCAAAACGGAATTGTAAATGTACCGGAAATGAAATTAAATTCTCAGATATTAAATATGTCTGTTTCAGGTATTTACAATATGAATAGTTCGTTTCAATTTGCTATAAAAATAGGTTTGTACAGCTTTTTAACCAATAAATTGAAAAAACGGACGGATTTTGTAAAAGATGAAAAAGCCAAAATGGGCGTTTATCTATTATTTTCGGGCGATTCTACAAAATATGAAATAGCTTACGACAAAGAAAAAATAAGAAATATTTTAAAGCAAAATACAAATTATACAAAAGAAGAAGTAAGCCAAATACTTAAAAATCAGTATTTTGAAAAAGATACATTAATAAATTTCTAAAAAAATTGAAAAAAAATAAAAAAAAATTTGTCATTATTTAAAAAGTTTATATCTTTGCACCCGCAAAAGAGGAAGGACGCATAGCTCAGTTGGATAGAGCAACAGCCTTCTAAGCTGTAGGTCGATGGTTCGAATCCATCTGCGTTCACCCAGATAAAACCGCTCAATTGGATTTGAGCGGTTTTTTTTTTCAGAAAATTAAGAAAAAAGTTTTTTTTATTCGATAAATTTTAGATATTTGCAAAGTAAAATAAATCGGTAATTTTTTTTATATAATTGGAATGGAATTGTTTTAATAATTTTTTTTGAACTAATAATTTTATGTAAATATTTATATTTCAATGAATTAATAAAAAAAATATCGAATTATAAAAATAAAAAACTCAATTGATTTAAAAACCTTAAAAAAAAGCAAAAAAATGGCTATACAAAAAGTTTGGATTGAAGACGGTTGTACCTCTTGCGGTTTATGCGAAGAAACTTGTCCCGATGTATTTGAATTAGACGATGTTTCGACAGTTAAAAATGGTGCTGATTTCGCTGCCAATGAAAACGATATTAAAGATGCCGCCGAAAATTGTCCGGTGGACGTAATCAAATACAAATAATTATTTAAAATTTAGTTTAAAAAAAGCAAGACCAGTAACTGAGTCTTGCTTTTTTTTAAGTCTTTGAATTTTACAAAATAAACTTTTTTTACTTTTTAAATTTTTAATATTATGAATTTCGAAAAATATACTGCTCAAATTTTTGATTATTTTTCTATTTATGGAACAAAAGTGTTATTAGCTTTAGTTGTTTTAATTGTGGGTATAATGATTATCAATCGTTTAACTCGTTTAACAGGAAAAATAATGAAGCGCAATCAACTTGATATTTCCTTGTCTTCTTTTTTAGTAAGTTTGATAAATATCTTACTTAAAGCACTGTTAATCATAAGTGTAGCCAGCATGGTTGGCATAGAAACGACATCATTTGTGGCAATAATTGGAGCAGCCGGTTTGGCAGTTGGGTTAGCACTTCAGGGTACTTTAGCAAATTTTGCAGGTGGAGTTTTGATACTAATTTTCAAACCTTACAAAGTAGGCGATTTAATTGAAACACAAGGATATACAGGAAATGTAAAAGAAATTCAAATTTTTGTTACTGTATTGTTAACGCCTGAAAATAAGACAGTTATAATTCCAAATGGAGCTATTTCAAACGGAAGCATAACAAATTATACAACTCAAGGCATTATTCGGGTCGATTTAACTATGGGCATATCTTATTCGGCTGATATTAAGCAAGCTAAAAGTGTTTTAATCGAAGCCATGCAAAAGCACCCCAAAGTTTTAAAAAATCCTGAGCCATTTGTTGGAGTATCGGAATTAGGCGAAAGTGCTGTCAAATTGGCAGTTCGACCATATTCAAAGCCCGAAGATTATTGGACAGTTTATTTTGATATTTATGAACAAGCCAAAGTAGCTTTAAATCAAGCTCATATTGAAATACCATTTCCACAAATGGAGGTGCTTATGAAAAATTCTAAATAGTTTTAAACTAATTTTGTAGCATATTAAAAATCAAATAGATATTTTCTTTCAAAAGAAAAATAAAAAAAAATGATTTTTTTTGAAAAAAATATTAAAAAAACTTGACTCGTATTAAAATATTTTGTAACTTTGTTTCAAGATATTTTAAAAATGTGTCAATAGACATATAGATGTTTTCCTTAATAATAAAAGGATATCAAGCGGGCACTGAAAAATATCAATTTTTTTTTGTTTAATTTTTTAAATTTTTAAAAATTAGTTTAAGTAAATTTTTTGTTTAACTTTTTAAATTTTAAAAATTAGTTCTTTAAAAAAAAATGATTAAGGAATCGTATTAAACGCAAAAATGAAAAA
>DYNA01000188.1 GCA_020721325.1 Paludibacter propionicigenes | reverse complement strand
CCCGCCTGCTTCAAAACCTATACTGCACTGCTTCAAAACCTATACTGCACTGCTTAAAAATCCACCCCGCCTGCTTTTTTGGCTACTTCCGATGCTTTTTAGAAAATTTGCATTGCTTTTTTGAGTACATCGGCTGCTTAAACACCTATTTCGCCACTTTTTTTAAGCACTTGCACCGCTTTTTAGGGCAGTTCAGAGGTTTATACTAAGCCGCTGTGGGAATGAATAATTTCATGTAAAAATACGAAAGTGTAAAATATACTACAAACGGTAACTTTGCCAAAGTTTAAAAATTTGGCAAAGTTTTAATTACAAAGCACTTACATAAAAACAAAAGCTCAAATTACAATCTTTTAAAGTATAATTGCATCATCTCGAAATGGTTTTAGTAATTATTTACAAAAAAAGACTTAATCCGATTTTTTTTATAATTTTTTTTTGAAAAAAACCATTTTTTACACTTCTTACAATTTATTTTTCACAAAATTAAAAAAAACTTGTTGCTTTTGTACTACTATCTATTCAAATTTTTTAAAAGATAGTCTGTTTTTTTTTCAAATAAAAAAGCCCAAAAAAAATCTTTAAATATCAATTATTCAATTTTTTATAAAAAAAAAAAAGTAAAAATACAGACCTTTTCCATTAAAGGCACGATTTAATTTTTTTTTGATTATTTTGAAATTGGAAAGTAGATTTTTAAGTTTTAAATAAAAATTTCTGAAAAACAAGTTTTATAATTAATAAAAAAATTTATACCTTTGCACCCGCAAAAAGAATTTGTTAGACTTTGTGCAAAAAATTTAATAAAAATAGGTAAAAAATTAAAACCATTTTTTTTTATTTTATTGAAAATAAGATTTTTATAAAACAAAAGAAAAAAAAATTGGTCAAAACATTTATAATAAAACAATAAAAAAACAATTATTAACAAAATGCAAAACAAAGGAGCAATAATTACTTTTGCAATAGCCTTAGCTTTGGTAAGTTTGTACCAGCTTTCGTTTTCGTGGATAACAGCGGGCGTGAAAAACGATGCCAAGGAATTTGCAAAAGGAGACCCTAACAAAGAATTATATTATTTAGATTCTGTTAAAACAAAACCTGTTTACAACTTTTTATGGATTCGCCCGTTTACTTTGCGCGAATGCCAAGAGAGAGAATTAAACTTAGGGCTCGACTTAAAAGGGGGTATGAACGTAACTTTAGAAGTTTCGGTACCGGATTTAATCATTAATATGGCAAACAACAGCAAAGACCCTGTTTTTGTAGAAGCCATAAAAAAAGCCAAGCTTATGCAAAAAGCCAGTCAAGAAGATTTTGTAACTCTTTTTGGCAAAGCATGGCAAGAAGTAGCACCTACCGCCAAAATGGCTTCGGTTTTTGCCACTTTAGAGTTAAAAGAAAAAGTTACTTACAATACTTCCAATAAAGATGTTTTGAAAGTAATTAGAGAAGAAACTCAAGCTGCTATAACCAATTCATTCAATATATTGCGTACTCGTATCGACCATTTTGGTGTTGCTCAACCCAATATTCAACAATTGGAAAATACCGGTCGTATCTTGGTAGAATTGCCCGGTGTAAAAGACCCTGCTCGTGTGCGCAAACTTTTGCAAGGAACGGCTAATTTGGAATTTTGGGAAACTTATTTCAACGAAGAAGTTTTTGAATTTTTTAAAACTGCCAACGATAGAATTAAACTCATTAACGAGGGTAAAGATACCGATAAAAAAGATACAACCGTAGTAGCCGATACTTTGTCTGAAGCAAATGCTGAAGCGGTTAAAGATTCGACCAAAACCGATACAACAAAAAATACGGAATTGGCTATTTTAGATGAAATTAAAAAAGATTCGGCTACCGTTCTTTCTGAAAATGCAAATCTTTACAAAAAAAATAATCCTTTATTTGCCCTTCTCAACCCCAACGTAAATGCTCAAAATCAATTGGAACACAGTGCAGCCGTTGGTATAGCCGAATTGAAAGATACAGCTAAGATAAATGCTTACTTGCGCATGACTAAAATAGCTGAAATTTTTCCACGCGATTTGAAATTGCTTTGGGAGGTTAAACCGTTTATAACCAATGACAAAGGTGAGTATTTCCGTTTGGTAGCCATTAAAGTGAAAGACCGCGATGGAAAACCTGCTTTGAGCGGCGATGTAATTGTAGATGCTAATGCCGACTTTGCTCAAAACAGAGCTACTTCGGTAGTAAATATGTCGATGAACGGCGAAGGTGCAAAAATTTGGGCGCGTTTAACCAAAGACAATGTAAACAGACAAATAGCCATTGTTTTGGATAATTTTGTTTATTCTTTCCCCAATGTAAACGGCGAAATTACCGGCGGACGCTCAGAAATTTCGGGTAATTTTACCATCAACGAAGCGCAAGACTTAGCAAACGTTTTAAAATCGGGTAAACTCGATGCTCCGGCTAAAATCATTGAAGAAGAAATTGTAGGTCCTACATTAGGTAAGGAAGCCATTAACAACGGTTTACTCTCGTTTGTGATAGCGTTTGTACTTGTTTTGATTTACATGTTTTTATTCTATAAAAAAGCAGGATTGATTGCTAATCTTGCTTTATTAACAAACTTGTTTTTCATTTTTGGGGTCTTGGCATCTTTAGGAGCTGTTTTAACTTTACCGGGTATTGCAGGTATTGTGCTTACTATGGGTATGGCTGTTGATGCGAACGTGCTTATCTTTGAGCGTGTAAGAGAAGAATTAAGACTTGGTAAGGGTTTAAGACTTGCTTTATCAGACGGTTATAAAAATGCCTATTCTGCCATTATTGATGGAAACGTAACTACTTTTTTAACAGGTGTGGTACTTTACGTTTTCGGACACGGACCGATTAAAGGTTTTGCAACTACTTTAATGATAGGTATTTTAACCTCATTGTTTAGTGCTATTTTCATTACCCGAATAATTTTTGTAAGTATGTTGGATAAAAACAAACCGATTAGTTTTTCAACAAAACTAACGGAGTCAATATTTGCGAATTTTAATTTCGATTTTTTAGGAAACAGAAAAATAGCTTATTTTATTTCCGGTACTTTTATTTTGCTTAGTATAGTATCTTTATCGATTAGAGGATTAAATCAAGGCGTAGATTTTAAAGGCGGAAGAACCTATGTAGTTCGCTTTACCGAACAAAAAGTTACAACCCAAGATGTAGCTTCAGCATTAACAAAAACCTTAGGTACAGCACCCGAAGTAAAAACATTTGGTCAAGATGGAATGAAAATAACAACCACTTATTTAATTGACCAAGATGGAGAATCAATTGATAACAAAGTAGATGTAGCTCTTTATGAAGGTTTAAAATCCATTATTGGCGATAAAGTTACTTTTGAGCAATTTATGACAGCATATCGCATGTCTTCTCAAAAAGTAGGTCCATCAGTAGCCGATGATATACGAATAGCTGCTGTTTATGCCATTATTTTCTCACTTGTCATAATGTTTATTTACATATTTATCCGTTTTAGCAATTGGCAATTTGCTATGGGAGGCATTGTAGCTCTTTTGCATGATGCTATGATAGTAATTGGAACATTTTCTATGTTTTACGGTATTTTACCTTTTAACTTGGAAATAGACCAAGCCTTTATAGCCGCTATTTTAACAGTAATAGGTTACTCAATCAACGATACGGTGATAGTATTTGATAGAATACGCGAGTATGTCAAAATTGGAAAACGTGGTACGGTTAAAGAAGTTTACAATTCGGCTATGAACTCTACTCTTAGTCGTACTATTAATACTTCCGGTACTACACTTGTAGTATTAATTGCCATATTTATTTTTGGTGGCGAAGTAATAAGAGGATTTATCTTTGCTATGTTAGTAGGTATTATGGTTGGTACATATTCATCGGTATTTATCGCTACTCCGGTAACTTTCGATTCAATGTCGAAAATTTATAAAAAGAAAGAAGAAGAAGCCGAACAACAAAAAAAGAAAAGGAAAGCATAATCTTTTAAGTTTTTTGTTCTAAAAATACATTTTAAGGTCTGAAACAATTGTGTTTCAGACCTTTTTTTGTATTTCAAAAATGGCAAGTTTTCGTATGAATTGTTTGCAAAATGCCCTCAATTTAATGAACAATAAACTATTCATTAAGTTATTCCTGCGAAAACTTTCGGATTTTAAGAAAAATAAAAATTTCATTTTCATAAAAAAAATATTTAAAATCGTTTTTTTCGTATTTTTGCATTTTATTGTAATAAAAAAATATAAAAGGATTTTCTTAAAAAAAAACAAAATAATGAAATATCTAAAATGGGTTCCCAACTTTTTAACTTCCATGAGCGTATTTATGGGTAGTTTGGCTATTGTAACTTCTTATCAGGGCGATGAATACCTGATTTATTCGGCATTGTTTATAGCCATAGCGGCAGTGTTCGATTTTTCCGATGGATTTGCCGCACGAATGTTAAAAGCAGGCTCCGAAATGGGCAAAGAGCTTGATTCTTTAGCCGATATGGTAAGTTTTGGAGTTGCACCGGCTCTATTAATGCACCATTTGGTTCGTATTTCGCTCTTTGGCGAAAACGCTGCTATTCTTTTTTCGGAAATGACTTTTTTAGAATGGATTTATGTTTTTTTACCTTTCAGTATTGCCATTTTTTCGGCTCTGCGCTTGGCAAAATTTAACATCGATACACGTCAAACATCTTCTTTTATCGGAATGCCAACTCCTGCTGGAGCTATTTCGGTGATTGCTTTAGTGGTTGTGTATCACTATTTTAACGAAAGTTTTATTTTCACGCACCTCACTTCATCTGTTTGGTTTTTACTTATTTATTCCGTAGTCGTTTCGGGGCTTTTGGTATCGGAATTGCCAATGTTTTCGCTTAAAGCGAAAAATTTAAAATGGAAAGACAATTCGGTTCGGTTTGTTTTTTTAATCTTGTTAGCCATTTTATTCATTGTTTTTAAAGGTCTTGCCATTGTTTTTTTCATTCCGCTTTATCTTGTAATGTCTATTATAAACCATTTTAGCGTAAAATAATTTTATACCGGTCTGTTTCTTTTGCGAGAAAAATAAAAAGAACAGTCCTATTTTTTGCGTTATTTGTGTTCTTCTTTATGCCTTTATGGTAAAATATTGATTTTCAATTTGCAACAAGTCTAATATTAAAAAAAAGGTTTTTAGTTTTTAGAATTTTATTTTAAAATCAAATTCTAAAATAAATCGTCAATAGAAAGGTATCTTTCGCCGGTATCGTAAGCAAAAGTGAGAATTTTGGAGTTGGGCTGGAGCTTTGGCAAAATTTCGGCTATTGCTGCTAAAGACGCTCCAGTGGAAATACCGCAAAATATGCCTTCTTGTTTAGCCAATTCAGCGGCAAATCGGTAAGCATCATTTTTGCTGACTTTCAAAACGTTAGAAAAAATAGAGCGGTTGAGTATTTTTGGAATAAAACCAGCTCCTATGCCTTGCAAGGCATGCGCTCCGGCAGTTCCGCCACTCAAAACCGGCGATAAAACGGGTTCGACAGCAAAGATTTGAATTTTTGGAAATTTTTGTTTTAAAACTTCGCCCACACCCGAAATATGACCTCCAGTTCCTACGCCTGTTATCAAATAATCAAAACCCTCGGGAAAATCATTGATGATTTCTAAAGCGGTGGTTTTTGCATGTATTTGTGGATTGGCAAAATTCTCAAATTGCATTGGAATCCAAGCTTTTTTATAATTATCGGCTAATTCATACGCTTTTTCTATGGCACCTTTCATGCCAAATTCTTTTGGAGTAAGCACTACTTCAGCACCGTAAACGGTCATTAGTTTTCTCCTTTCAATCGACATGGATTCGGGCATAACAATAATAATTCGGTATTTTTTTACTGCCGCCACCATGGCTAAACCAATTCCGGTATTGCCCGATGTAGGTTCTATTATTATGCTTTCTTTATCAAGTAAGCCTTTGTTTTCGGCATCTTCTATCATGGCTAAGGCTATACGGTCTTTGATGCTTCCAGCCGGATTTTCGCGTTCTAATTTTATCCAAACTTCTGCTTGTGTGCCAAACAAATTATTTATGCGCACATGGCTTGTATTTCCTATTGTTTCAAGTATATTGTTTGCTTTCATTTTTTTAAATTAATCCCTTATTTTAAGTTTATACTAAAGTGAAATTGGTGTTAGATTTTTAGGTTTTAAAAAATTAGGTATTGGGTTATAAATTAATATTTTTATCAAATTGCTTAGCCACAAAACTTTATGCTTTTATAACCCAATACTTAATTCCTAAAACCTAAAACCAATTTCACTTTAGTATAAAATTCATTTTTTGCAAAATAAACAAGCCCGTTTTTTAAAAACGTTGGCAAGCTGTGCTTTGATGTTTAGCTGTCGTTTAACTAAAATTCCTCAAAATCGTCGTCCGATTCCTTGCCCATATTTAAGAAAATGCCTCTCGATTCTTTCGATTTGTAGTTGTTTTCATCTAAATCGAAATCATCAATTTGTTCTTCATCGTTTTCAATAATATTTTCTAAATTGTGTTGGGTATTTTCTTTTTCGGTTTTGAAAAAAGAAATACTTTTGAAAAGGATTTCGGCTTGATTTTTAAGTTCTTCCGAACCGGTAGCCAATTCTTCCGAAGCCGCCGAGTTTTGCTGAGTAACATTTGAAAGTTGCGAAACGGCATTGCTAACTTGATGTATTCCAGAGTTTTGCTCTATGCTGGCAGAAGTAATTTCTTGAATAAGCGTAACCGTTTTTTCAATTTCAGGAATAATGTTTTTGAGCAAAGTATTTGAATTTTCTGCCACACGCACTGTATTTTTGGAAGCTTTATTTATTTCAGTGGCAGCTAATTGAGTGTTTTCAGCTAATTTTCTAATTTCATTGGCTACCACAGCAAAACCTTTTCCATATTCTCCGGCACGCGCAGCTTCAATGGCTGCATTGATGGCAAGCATATCGATACGCTCGGCTATTTCGTTGATTATAAGCGTTTTTTCTGCAATATCTTTCATAGCATCGGTCGATTTTTCAACTGATTTATTTACAATGGCAATGTTTGAAGCTACTTGATTAGAAATTTCTTTTGTTTTTTTGGAGTTTTCGGTATTCATGCTTATACTTGCATTCATTTCTTCCATCGAAGCCGAAACCTCTTCGGTTGAGGCGGCTTGTTCGTTAGCTCCTTGTGCAATGTTTCGCGAGGAATTGCTAATTTCAATGCTGCTTACTAAAAGTTTGTCGGCACCGCTGCGTATGCTGTTGATGGCTTGGCGTATGTTGCTCGACATCAAATCCAAAGCTTCTATCATTTCGCCAAATTCGTCTTTTGTAGCTTTAATGTATTCGTAAGTAAAATCGCCTTTGCTTTTTCGCAACAAATTGGATTTTAATTTATTGAGCGGCTTGTTGATGGCGGAAATGGTTATGTAACTTGCTGCTATTGAACCGGCTATGATTAATAAACTTACTAAAATCAACGAAATTTTAAAGGCATTGAAAGAAGAAATCATTTCTTTGTCTTTGTTTTCCGAAATCAATCGAAGCTCGTTGGCTATTCCATCGAGTTGGCTCAAAACTTTAGCTGTTATGAGTGTTATTTCGCCGTTTTCTTCTATCAAAGGGTTGATTTCAAAAATAATCATGGGGTCTTCATAACTTTCAAAAGTACTCAACTGTTGCATTATATTTTTGTGCAAAACAAATAGAGTATCTTTTATTGTTATTTGAAGATTTTTTAATTTTTTTTGCTGTCCGGGAGTCCAATGTTTGGATACGTTATTCAATTCTTTTAAAATTCTTGGAAAATCAATTTCATGTAAATGCTTGAGTTTCAATTTATCGGGAGTATCGTTGTGGCGTTCGATAAAGACCCA
>DYNA01000187.1:2051-7905 GCA_020721325.1 Paludibacter propionicigenes | reverse complement strand
ATAAAAAACAATCAGATAGTCAAGTAGTTATAAGTTCGTAAAGTAGAATTAAAAATTGTTTTTTATTCTTTTTCACTAAGAATTTAAAAATCAATAAAAGAGAAATATTGCCTAAACTGATTATATTTACAATAAAAAGGTTTTCAAAAATGCGTTATTAATTTTTTATATAAATTTATAAATAGCTATAGTTTTTTATGTATTTTGAATTAAATTGAAAGTCTTTTTTATAATTAATCCGGTAAAAATACTTGTATGTTTTGGATATTTTTTTATAGATGTAATCGAATAAAATGTTAGAAATAGCAAAAAAAGTAATTTTGTTATTCCTAACAGATTTTTAAAATTTTACTGTTTCAAAAAATAATTTTTTTCTTTTAAGATAGGGTCTATTGAAAAATAAGTGATTTCAAAAAATATTTCATCGTTTTGTATAGCGTACAAATCATTTACGTCATTTTTATTGTTTTCTGTTTTTTTGTAATAAAATTTTACCGTATTTTTTGAATTTTCTGAATTGGTTATGCTAAAAATAGCGTAAATATTTTTTTCATCAAACCAATTTTTATCTATTTCATTGCTTTTCATTAATTTTTTGTATTCTATTTTCCGGAAAAGCACCATATAATTTTTTATATTTTCTAAATTGCTTTTAATAATTTTATTTTTTTGAAAATCAATTAGTTCTAATTGTTTTTCATTGATTATAGAAAATGAATTTTCAGTTTCGTTTGGAAAAATAACTTCGATACTTTTTATTTCGTTAGGCAAATAATCAAAAACGATTTTTGATTTCCAAAAATTTGGATTTGAATTGAAATATACCGAAAGATTTTTTTCCATTCCGGGAACATTTAACAAAATAGGATTTTCTGTTTTTTCAGCCCAAAAATAGGTCGCTAAATTATTGTCTAATTTGCTGATTTTAAATTTTTTATCACCAAAAATTTCTCCTATGATTTCGATTGTTAATGCTTGTTTTTTTAATGTTTGTTTTATTGAATCTAATTCTGAGGTCGGAACGGTTGATTTAATTTGTAATTGATTGAATATCTTTAAAATAGTGTAAATTGCATCTGGGCGAGCCGTATAATTATCATTTATTTTCCAATTTGTTTTATTTCGTGTTAAAATAATTTTATTCTCGTCTTCCGAAATAATTATTTTGGTAATTTTAGCTGTATCTTTTACAACAAATTTGTCTAAATCTTCTTCCAATGTCCCTTTTTTTTGACTAAAAAAGAAAATCATACCTGCTGATATTAAGATAATTAGAAATGCGAAAATTTTTGCCGGTCTCATTTTTTTATAAATTTAGTTAAAGTTATAAAGTATATTTTCGTTTACGAATGAATAATAAAATTGCCGCAAAAAATAAAATTGTTGCTATGGGGATTAAAACATTGATTACTTGCCATTTAGTACGCTCAGAAGTGATGCGTTGTTTGTCGAGAATTCGGAGCTGAAGTTCTCGTAATCGCAGATTCATTAAGGCGGAATCGCCACAAAGGTAATTCACGGCGTTGAGCAAAAATTCTTTGTTGCCTTCGTATCGAATTCCGGTATTTCGGTCGTAACCAAGCGGAAAAACTTCGCCATTAGAAGCCACTTGATTGCGAGCTATGTCGCCGTCGCCTACTATAATTAATTTGGTATTTTTACTCTCTGTTTTAAAATTTGAAAAATGATTTGCTAAATGGCTGATATTTCTGTTTTTATAAAGCGATTCAAAGTTTCCTTCTAATAAAACAGCAATGGGTAAATTGGGTTGATTAAAAGCATTTGGGTCGGGCTGTTTGCCTATGATTTCAAGGCTTAGGCGTGCAGGTACATGTGCTTCGCGTGCGTAAGTAGAACTTTTCAATAAAATTGTCCGTTTTATTTTTTTGCTGTCGCCTACTGTATCTACTGTGCTTACAAATTGTGTTAAAATTGAATTTAAGTATTTGGTAATGAAGTGTTTATTATCAGAACGTATTTCGGGAAAATACAACCAAGGAAAAAGCTCAATGCCTTGATTGGCATTAGCTTTGCTTGTTAATCCAATGGGAGCGCAATTCAAATCCATGAGCAAAGTGGGGTTTACCCGCGCGCCGTATTTGAAAAGTTGGTCGCTCAGATTGTATTCGGTTGCCATTGCCAAAGACGATGGTGAAGTTGCTAAACTATCCATTGATGCGTTTACGCCGTCGAGTAGCCAAATTACTTTGCCACCGTTCATAATGTATTGGTCTATAACAAATTTATCTTCTTCAGTGAAAGCTTTCGTTGGGTTTGCTATTATTATGGCTTTAAATGGGTCTAATATTCCGATTTTTCCACCCAAAACGCCGGTTTGTACTTCGTAATATTCTGATAATGTGCGTGTTAAATCAATCAGTTCGTATTCATGCAATTCTCCATGTCCTTGAATAAAAGCTATTTTTTGCGATTCTTCTGCCATTAATTTTCGCAAAGCGTTGGTAAATTCATATTCAAGTGATTGTATCGAATTATTCAAATTTTGTTCTGCACTTTGTCCTTTGGTATTTTTTAAAAAATTAATAGGTACTTCTTTTGCCTTATAAATTAATATAGCACCCGGAAAAATAATTTGCTGGCTTACTTTTCCTTCTTTATCTTTATCGTTTAAATCAATGGGTAAAATTCCTTTTTGGTTTAAATCGGTATAAATTTGCTTACGTACATCTTTATCAGGGTTTTCACTTGGATTAATAAATTCGTAATTTAATTTATTGCCTGAATAAACTCCAAATTCGTCGAGTAGTTCCCTGATGCTACGTTGCAATTTTTTAAATCCCGGAGGTAAATCGTTCCCATCGAGATATATTTTTATATAAATTCCTTCTTTATTTTCTTCTAAAAGCTTTATTGTATTATCTGATAATGTATATCTTTTTTCAGAAGTTAAGTCCAATCTGAAAAAAACAAAATTTGAAATATATATTACTAAAATAACGATAACTATAAAGCTCAATAAGCTTAGTAAGTTGTTCTGTTTCAGTTTATTAGAATTTTTCATTTTTTATAAATAAATCAATAAAATTTTTAGTAAAACTACAAAAATTTTACCAAAATGACAAATTAATTGCCCAAACAGTATAAAAATCCGGTGCTGTTTGATGCAATATAAACTTTTCCGTTCCAAACGATTGGCGAGGCTTCAAATGTACCTTTCATAAAGTCTAATTGTTTGAAATTTAAGTCTTTGTCGTGTTCAAACAGGTAAAGACCGGTATAAGTGGCTACAATAATTTTGTTCCCAACAATGATTGGTGAAGAAATGGTTGGTCCTACATTTTTCTTAAAAACCAGTTCGGGTGTTGGATACATCGTTTTTCCATCAGTTCCGGCAACTTTATTTTCGGTTAATTTTTTATGATTAACCACGTATAAATTGCCGTCTATTCCTGCAAAAACAGCCAAATGTGGTTCATTTTCAGAAATATACGAATCGTTTACTGCTGCCGAGCCAATAATTCCGCCTGCCCAAGTAAAATAGCTTCGGTTTTCGGTTGGGAAAAACCATTCTACGGCTTGGTCGCCTGTTTTTTCGGGGTTCAGTTTGTAAACGCCACCTTTTCCGGCTATATATTCTTTTTCTACTGTAATTATCAGGCAGTTATCGTTTGTTGCCGGAGGAGTTCCGTCCATATCGGCGCCTATATAAAAATCCCAATCTATTTTTCCGGTTGTTCGGTTGTAACCAAAAACATGACCTGAGCCTGTAGTTGTGTAAATGTGATTTTTTAAAAGGGTAGGAGAGGATTCGGTTACTAAATTTCCACCGTGAGTGGCTTTGTCTTTGTCTAAATAAAGCGGTAATTGTTTGTAAATTTTCGGTTGAAACATACCGTTTTTTTCTTGCCCAAATTGCGGGTCGGGGCTGAAAATTGTGAAAAGACCGTTTTCTAAACCTATGTAAGCCGTGTCGCCAATTCCCAAAGCTGAGCCGTCCACATCGCGAGAATAGCTGTCGGTTTTGACGCTGTTCATGCGCCAAAGTTCTTTGCCATCGAGAAATGAAATTCCTCTAAAACTTGGTGCAAAGGTCGAATTTCCTACTTCGCCGCGTCTGCTACCCTGCATTACAACTACTTTCTCTTGCTCATTTCGGGCATTTTTATTGATAAAAACCGTTCCCGTGCCTTTTAAAATATCATCAAATTTGTATTTCCAAATTACTTCGCCTGTTTGAGCGTTTATTTTTCGCAAATGGTAATCGAATGCTCCTTGAATTAGATACGTAACTCCCTTATCTACAACTACTAATGGCTGACCTGTCCAGCCCGCACCCGTCCAAACATACATTTTACCATAAGCAAAGCTTTTACCCGAACCCAAGCTGATTTTCCAATTTTCTTTTAAATTATTTGGTGCGTAATTGCCGTAATAATTTCTTTTTTCGCTTCCGCGAAAAGAGGGTACAACCAATTGAATATCAGAATATTCTTTTAACTTTTCTTTTGCCAAATCTATAAATTTACTCGTAGGATAAGAAGTTATGAAATTTTCTAATAATTCCACTGATTTTAAGTGTAAAAGGCTATCGAGTAGCAGCGAATCGCGATAAATTTCGGCTGTTTCTAAATCATAATTACTTGAATCGGAATTAATTATTTCTTGAATTTCGTTTAAACTTTTCCCTTGTAAACTTTGCGATTGGGCATCACTACTTGAGTTGCAAGCTATTAAAAATAAGCTTATTAATAGATTTAAGCCGAATAAATATTTTGTCATTTTTTATTTTATTTTATGCCTTTATAAATATATTTTCCTTTGTTATCAACTGTAAATTCTTGTAAAATTTTATTTTTTTCAAAAAATTGATAATTTTCCTTCATATTTTCCCATAAAGCAATCCTTTTTTGGTCATTTTTATATTTGGGGTCGTTAGAAAACTTTTGAAAATTTTCTTCCGTCATGTGAAATGGAAAATTGTGAACCGGAATTTCGGGCATTCCTTTCGATTTGGCTTCTACCGCAAAAATATATATTTCCTTAATATCTTCGTCGGTAAAAGGCGTGCAATAGGTTGAAAAACAACCTCCATGGATAGCTATGTCGCCTCCGGTTCTACCGCGTTTTTTATCCGATTCGTTGGGAAAATTTACTTCCATACGCAGTAAATACGGGCTAAATGGGTAAAAATGAGCGATATAATAAAAACTTTCAGGTACAAGTAAATCTATACCGCGTAGTTTATCTCTGTTTTTGGTTACACATAAATTATAGGTTTTTATCAATTGATATTTTTCATTGTTTCGGCGGTCTTTGCACCAAATTTCTAAAATTTGCTCGCTTTTTATCACTCTGAAAAATGTTTCAAGTGTCTGATAATCTATGTTTTTCGTTTTAAGTAATTCTTTTACCAATGTTTCTTTTTCGGCGTAAGCCATGCGTGCATTTTCCCATTTAAGTTGGTCTTGTTTAAATTTCAAATCGGGTTTTAAACTATCCAGTGCCTTGCGAAGTTGTAAAATAGTATCGGTATATTCCGATTTTGGATATTTTTTTATAAATGCGTTCAAGGATTCGATTGTACCAATTTCTTTCGCTTTTTTGCAATCGCCTCTTATTTCATCGGGCTGAGTTGTAGTGTTATTATTTTCAGTGGTTTGCGAGTTTGAATTGCAGGACTGAAATAATAAACCGGAAAATAGTAAAAATGTTAAAAATTGTATTTTTTTCATCTTTTTTTTGAATATTTTTTTATTTTTTGCAAAAATAGATATAAATTTAATAATACCGAATTTTTTTCAAAAAAAATAAAAAACCCACAAAATTTTTTATTTTGTGGGTTTTTATTATGGTTATAAAAAATTATTTTTCATCGTCAAAAACGTGTGTATCG
>DYNA01000187.1:0-1951 GCA_020721325.1 Paludibacter propionicigenes | reverse complement strand
CCGAAAGGCGAACCGAAGCGAATTAAATCTTTGCCGGCAATCGGGCGAATAGCCGGAATGCTTGCAAGCATTTTGTCTTTATCTTTTATTCTTTTTACAAGTTCGTCATAAGATTTTGATTGAACATAGAGCTGTTTTGAGAGTTTGCTCAGTTGCATGTTCATTCCTATTAATAATGTAGAATTTTCGTAGCCTTTAAGGTCTTTAAATTGGTCTGTACCACCATAACCGGCATTACGTATGGATTTTGGAATTGGGTCGGCTTCAAAAATCGGGCGGTATTTAAAATCGTCTCTGTTTTGTATTTCTAACAAGGCAATAGTAGATTTTTCAACTTGAGATTTTAAAATGTCATATTTAAGTAATATTTTTTTATTTTCGGCTCTTAATTTTTTTAGACTGGGCGAATCGATTGTATTAAATGCTATTAGAAAAAAGGTAAACCCTATCAGAAAACTTATACCCGTTTGAGAAATGATTTTTTTTAAAAAATCTTCCAAAAAATTAAATTCAACTTTTTTAAAATTTAAAGTTTCGGGATTAAAATGATACTTACTTTTTTTTGACATAACTTAATTTAATGTTTATATGTTAGCTAAAAGATGTTAAAAATGGTTTAGTTTTTTTAGCTTAACAAATTTTTAATATCAAAATTAAATTTATTGTGATATTTTAATTCTTGGGTGCAAATATAGAAAACTATTTTATAAATATGCAAATTTTTTTTCAAAAAAATAATAAATTGTTGATAACTTTTTTGTTTTTAGCCCTCTTTTTGCTATTGTTTTTTGGCAAAATTAACATTTTTTTAACAAAACAAAATGCAATTTAATTTATTGAATATCAGAGATTTTAATCATTTAAAATTACAAAAAAATAATATGTTTATTTAATTTTTTCCGATTTTAACATTTTAACAAAAAAAAATATCGAAATATGACCATTAAAATACAAAATTGGGTTTTGTGGAATTTCATTTTTCCGAATTTCGTAATGTAAGTGTGCTGTTGTTGAAAGTCCTGTATTCCCCACTTTTCCTATTAAATCTCCTTTTTTAACCATTTCATCTGTTTTTACATAGCATTCGCTTAAATGGGCATAGCGTGTTTGAAAAGGGCTTGCATGATTGATGTAAATTACTTTTCCGTAGCCATTAATTTTACCCGAAAATTCTACTTTTCCGGCTGCTGTTGCATAAACTTCCGAACCCCAAGGTGCATCAAAATCAACACCTTCGTGTACTCGGCTGCCCACTAAAATTGGGTGTTTGCGATTTCCAAATGTTGATGCTATTTTTGAAAACCTTTTGTGAACCGGCAAAATATTTGGAAAAAAATTGGAAATTTCTGAATAAAAGTTTTGCATTGCTACTTTTTTCAAAATTTCGGGTATTTTTTCTTTTTCTTCATTTCTGGGAGTTTGAGTTATTTTTAAAGTTTCCGTTTGTAGTTGGCTAAGTTTAAGGGAACTTTTTATTAATGAATTATTTATAAAATCCTCGTTATCAATTACATAGCAATAGGTTTCTTTGAAATATTCTTCGTGATAATTGTTTTTTTCTTGAAAATGTTTTAAAAATGGAATGGTAGAAACTATAAATATAGCAAAAGATAATGCTATGATTTCCATATCATTAAAATTTTTACTAAAACCTTTTATTAATGTTTGAATTTTATTTTGCTGCATAATTTTGTTAAAAAAAGGTTAAGACAAAGGTAATTTTTTTTTATAAAAAGCATTTTTTTGATGAATTTTTAAAAATGATAATATGTTAAATTCTTAAAAGATAGATATTTAACTCTTTTTTTTCAGGGAAAATTTTTTTCCCTTTTTTTTAAGTTTTTTGAAAGAGTTTTTTTTATTCAATTATTTTTTTGTTCTTTGTAAAAAATCTTATTAAGTAGTGAAATATAAATAATCAACACTTTTTTTATTGTTCTTTGAAATTTTG